>JBBQIF010000200.1:0-5972 GCA_038324665.1 Bacteroidia bacterium | reverse complement strand
GTAGACACTTTCAGTATTAGGACATCCAAGCGATTGCCAGCTATTAATTCAGTTCAGATTTCCCAATATGGCTTGTCAGCAGCATTTAATTTACTAGATTATAGGTTTAATCCTCGCAAAGGCTGGCTGATAGAGAGTACGGTGTCAGCAGGGAGTAAGCAGATATTAAAAGACAATAGAATTAGCGAGGTTAAATTCGGGAACCCCCGCTATAATCTTTATGATTCGTCAATTTTAAAAACTAACCAATACAAAGTAAAATTGAAACTTAATAAATTTTTCCCAATTGGCACTAGAAGTACCATTATGACCGGCATAGCCAGTGAGCAAATAATTGCACCTGTCATATATTTTAATGAAGTAATGCGTGAAGGGGGAATTAATTCGTTAAAAGGATTCAATGAACAAAGTATTTATGCCACCAATTTTAATATGCTGGAACTGGAATACCGATATATTTTAAGTGCCGATTCCTATATCAAGGCGTTTTGGAATGGGGCCTATTATGAGGACCATACGACAGGAAAGACCACGACTAGCGATACGCCATGGGGGTTCGGTATAGGAGGAAATTTTGAAACGAGGGCAGGAATATTAAGTCTTTTGTACGCACTTGGTAAAGAAAAGCAAAATAAATTCGACCTTCGTACCGGAAAAATACATTTTGGGATAAGCAGTTATTTTTAAGAAAATCTTTATATCGACTCTCCTGGCAATTGCACTTTCAGCAACTTGTACAGCGCAGCAAGACAGCGTGCGCACTGATATTCCCATAATTGATAATCTTCAGCGATTGGATTCATTCGGCGGAGGTATTGATTATTACTTTAACCTCAGGAAAAGAGTGTTGGAACAAAGGTTAACAGATGAACTGGACCAAATGGCTTTATTGGTAACACATGATACCACCAGTGTAATGGATTCTCTGGTAAGGGATACTTTAGTGCCTCAAAAATTTATAGGTTACGACCTGAACATATACCGCAATTCCAAAGCCAATATAAGGAAATCATTGTTGGCATCGCATAATCCGCCGTTGAGGAAAAATATGGACAATTGGTTTGTATTAGCATGGTGTTTCTGCATACTAGTATTAATGGTTTTTTTCAAATATACATACCCATTGCAGTATTTCCTGATTAACAGGGCCTGGTATAGCAGTTTAAGTTTTAGGGAGTTTTATGATACCCAAACGGATATTTTCAAAGGAAGTAAGTTCTTTGCTTGGTTTATCATTAGCCAGATTTTTGCAGTAGGAGTCTTTATTTTGATTCGCATAAATTTTAAGGAGCTATATTTTGGTAATTTTCTCCTCGCCTCTATTGTTTCGTCCGGGGTAATTGCGGTTTTTATATTGAACCAGTGGATGAAATTTCTGTTTGCATACGCTTTCCGTCAAATAAGTTTAAGTAAGGATTATGCGATTATTTTCAGGATCAATGCTTTTTTAATCACTATGATTCTTCTTCCAGTTATGTTATTTGTGTATTTTACTAATATACCTGTGTACCAACAAGCTATAGGCCTCATTATCCTAGTAGCACTGGTGGTTATCTATGGGTTGAGCCTGTTAAAATTCTCCATTTCAGGACTATTTGCAGAAACCCAATCAAGTTTATTCTTAATTTTGTATCTTTGTGCCTTCGAAGTACTACCTATCATAGTTTTAATTAAATCATTTAATAGTTTTTTGTTTTAAATGGAGAAAGAGGCAAAAGTAAAGACGATACTTGTATCGCAAAATAAACCGGAGAGCGGCAAGTCAATATTTGATGATATTGCTGCCAAGTTAAAACTTAAAGTTGATTACCGTTCATTTATTCAGGTGGATCCCATTCCGGGTAAAGACTTGAGACGGAAGAAACTCAATATTTTGTCGCATACTGCTATCATCTTTAACGCAAAAAACGCCGTTGACCATTTTTTCAGGGTAGTTGAGGAATTGAGGATAGACCTGCCCATTGACATGAAGTATTTTTGCATGAATGAGGGCATCGGTCTTTATATCCAGAAATATACCATTATGCGTAAACGCAAGGTATTTTTTCCTAAAACGAACTCAGAGGCAGATTTTTTCAATATGATTCTTAATCACAAAACAGAGAAGTATTTGTTTCCTTGCTCCGATATTAGGAAATCCAACATTCCCGATTTTTTTGCCAAACATAAATTAGACTTTGTTGAAAGCATGATGTATAGAACGGTTTCAGCAGATTTAAGTGATCTTGAAAATGTATTTTATGATATCATTGTATTTTTCAGTCCGGCAGATATAAAATCGCTTTACGAGAATTTTCCTGATTTCAAACAGAATAAAACAAGGCTTGCTGCATTTGGTGAAACCACCCATGCTGCTATAGCAGAACAAGGCTTGGTATGCAATATACCGGCACCTTCCAAGGAGTTCCCTTCCATTGTATCCGCCTTGGAGGCTTATATTAAAGGGGTGAATTCGTAGGTACACTTCGGCTCCGCTCAGTGTACAGAGGCTCCGCTCAGTGTACTGAGGTTTCACTCAGTTTAATAAGGTTTAATTCTTAACCCTGAGACTCTATATCATCTAATCTTAAGATTTTTTTTTCTATTATTATCAAATGTAAAATTACAAGGCACTAGATAATTATAAAAGTAAGATTATATTTGTTGAACTGTTACTTTACTTTTCTTAAATTTATTATTAATGCATAAAAAAATAATTTTTCTTGTCATGCTTTTCTTTCCTTGGAATTTGTTATTTGGAAAGGGAGATGACTCATTAAAGAATTTGTTAAGTTTCCATATTGGTAAGCGGTCGGTTACATCTTATGATGAGTCAAACAAAACAACTGGAAATTTTAAGGATAATTTCATTGTTAGTTCATCCTTGCTTTTGCAGAAGAAAGTGGGTCATATTGGAAGTTTTAATGTTAATGCAGCAATGGGATTAAATTGTAGGCTGGTGCAAGTGGGATATAAGAAGGCTACTTTATTTGGTAAAACCGATTCTGATAACTTTTCTTCGGGGACAATATTACTAGGGTTTCAATCAGGACTATCTATAGAAAAAGAAATTTTTGCTTTTAAGAAACATTCATTTAATTTAAGTCTTGGTGTTACTGGATCAGGTATTTTATTTAGCAACAATAATACATCCTCCGGCAAAGTCTCCAGTTATTATAGTCCACCAATTGGGGATTCATTATCTGTTGAATTTAGCAATAACAGGTTGTTTTACATTAATCCATATACCCAATTAACCGTGAAATCGAGTTTTAGTAAAAGAAGCCTGAGTTATGGGTTTCGTTTTTTGTCAGCGAGTAATTTTAATCAGTTAAATGCTAATTTTTCAGTTTTTGATACCAGACTGGGGGGAGGGTACCGTTTCTATAAGGGTAGTTTTCTGGATAAAAGTAATCAATTGGAAATTATGATAGGATTGAGTTTTTAAATTGGAACGGATAGATAGCAATAATATAAAGGCGCAAAAGGAGGTTTCCTACAATAATCCCAATATCATATCAGGAAATACTGAAAGCAATATCATGCCAACAGAGCAAACAATCAGCAAGAGTTTTTGCGATAAATCCAATGTTATTTTTTCATCATTGGTATCTTCACTGAACATCACGATGATGAGTTTGAAATAATAATAAACACCAATCAACGAAGCGATAATACCGATTACCACCAGCCATAAATAACCATTGGCAACCGCAGCAGTAAACATTAAATACTTCGCTATAAAACCTGCCAAAGGTGGTATGCCCGACATGGATAATAAAGCCAGTGTCATGGAGATAGCCATTAAAGGGTTTCTTTTTATTAGTCCTTTAAAAGTGCTGATGAGTTCTTCGCCTTTCGCATGGATCTTAACTTGTTTGAAAACAGAAAATGCAACTATGCTGGATATACTATAAGCCAATGCATAATAAAGCAAAATACTTGCCGATTGACCTGCCATGGTGAGAATGGCAATTAGCATAAAACCGGCATGCGAAACACTTGAATAAGCCAACATTCTTTTAACATTGGTTGGCACTGCAGCGGTAATATTGGCAATTAACAATGTAATGGCCGACATAATGCCAAATACAAAGGCATAAGGTGTATCAATGTGCGTAAATGTTGATTGGAACAACCTGAAAAATGCAGCAAAAGCAGCAGTTTTTACAACAGTAGCCATAAGGGTTGTGATATTGGTAGGCGCGCCTTGGTAAACATCGGGTGCCCAAAAATGAAATGGTGCCGCAGATACTTTGAAGGCCATTGCCATCATCATTAAAAGCATACCGGCAAACAACATGGGTGGAGTGCCATTATTTGACAAAAAACTGGAGATATTGGCAATGTCGAAGCTGCCTGTGGTGCCATAAATCAAGGCTATTCCAAATAGCATGAAGGCAGACGCAAAGGAACCTAGCAGGAAATATTTGAAGGCCGCCTCATTAGATTTAAGTTTGGTTTTATTGCTGCCTACTAAAACAAAAAGCGGGATGGACAATATTTCAATGCCTAAGAATAGCATCACCATATTGGAGAAAGAAACCAGTAAAAAGGCACCTGTGAGCATAAAGAGCACAAGGGCATAATGATCGGAAAAATTATTGTCATCACGGAAATAATCGGCTGCTGAAATAAACCATAAAAAAGCAATAACTGAAATGACGATGTTGAATGCCAGTGCGAAATTATCCAGCACCAACATGTTATAGATAATTTCATTGCTGTCCCAATCGCTGATACATAATCCAATATTTGCCAATAAGCCTAATAATACAATAGGCATGAAAATCTTTCTAAAGTTCAACAGACCCGCTGCCAAAGCTAGCACACCAAGTCCAGATATTAATAATAGTTCTTTCATTTAATGCCTTCTAATAAAGTTTTAACAGAGTTTTCGGTTATTTCAAGGATAGGTTTAGGGTAGACACCCAATCCGATAATTAATATAACAATAACGTACAAGGTGGTTTTTTCCTGGCGGGTAAGTTTAGGTAGGGTAGATAATGAAGCAGTGGTTTCGCCCAGCATCATAATCTGGAAAGAACGGAACATATAAACCACGCCTAATATAATACTGAGCCCGGCAAACGATGCCGCAATTGGGCTAGTCATAAATAAACCTAGAATCAATAAGAATTCACCCACAAAACCGGTGGTGAATGGTAGAGCAACCACGCTTAAAATAATGATAAAAAAGAGAAATGCAAATCTCGAATCAAATCCCCTTATGCCACCCAATGCCCTCATCTCCGAAGTGCCTGTGCGACTGTAAATAATGTCATATACAATAAACAATCCGACGGTATTGATACCATGGCTGAGCATTTCTACCAAGCTGCCCTGCAAACTCTGAATGTTCCCAGCAAAAATACCTGCAGAAATCAACCCGATATGCGCAATGGAAGCGTAGGCAATCAAATATTTAAAATCTTTCTGCACAATAGAAATACAGGAAGCATAAATAATACTTACCACAGATAATGTAATGCCTATGTGTCCATATTCCTCAATACCCTGCGGCACCATAGGCAATACCCAACGGATCAATCCGTAGGTCGCCATTTTTGCCATAATACCAGAAAGCATCATAACACCAGGGGTAGGGGCAGTATAATAAGTATCTGGTTGCCAAGTATGGAATGGAATAATTGGCATTTTTACAGCAAAGGCCAGGAAGAAAGCTGCAAGCACTAAGCCCTGCGCCATAATTGGAAGACTTCTTCCCGCTTGGTATAATGCTTGTATATTGAAACTTCTGGCACCTTCAGGAATTTGTAGGTAAACATAAATTAATGCCAAAAGCATGAATAAGCTTCCCAAAAGCGTATAAATAAAAAATTTGAAAGTTATTCTTTGCCTGTTTTCACCACCCCAAACCAAACAGATAAAATAAATGGGGATTAAAGATAGCTCCCAGAGTATGGAAAAGAGAAATCCGTCTGTGGTTGAAAATACGCCAATCATCGCACTGAGCATCAACATCATTAGTG
>JBBQIF010000199.1:0-6007 GCA_038324665.1 Bacteroidia bacterium | reverse complement strand
ATTTCTGCTTTAAGACCATCTGTTCCATCTTGGTAATAGGCATTCACACAATTGATGACGCTGGCAATAGCTTTCGGTGATTTAGTCGCAATTTTTTTCAATATTTCTATACACCTTGGCAATAGGTCATCCATAGGCACTACGTAGTTTACAAGACCGTATTCAGCAGCTTCATTGGCACTGATGATATCCGCAGTCAGCAATAGTTCAACGGCTTTAGATTTGCCTATTAATTGTATTAAGCGCTGTGTTCCACCATATCCCGGAGGCACACCAAGATTTACTTCTGGTTGTCCAAATTTTGCATTTTCTGAAGCCACTCGTATATGGCAGGCCATTGCCAATTCGCAACCGCCGCCTAAAGCAAAACCATTGACAGCAGCTATCACCACTTTGGCTGAGTGCTCAATAGTATTCATTACAGCATGTCCATCTGCAGACATTTTAGTACTTTGTTGCACATCGAAATTAACGAACTCAGAAATATCAGCTCCTGCCGCAAAAGCTTTAAGACCAGCACCTGTGAGGATTAGGCCTGTCACTGTATTATCTGTTTGTGCAGCTGTTACCGCTTTTTGAATTTCCTGTAATGTTTCAATGTTAAGGGCGTTCAGTTTTGTTTCTCTGTTAATGGTAATCGTTAATATACCGTTTTCGTTTGACGTAAGAATGTTATTGTACATAGTTTGCAAATTTAAACAAATTTGACTAGTGTTGTAAATACGATATGAACAAATTATTGGTACTGCTGCATACAATTCAATTAACAAAATTATAAACAGGAATAATATGTATATATTCCCCATACTGAATGGTATATGGCAGGGTTTTTTTATCAGTATTCTGCTATTTGGCCCTGCCTTTTTAAAGTTAATACACACTAGTATTAAAGAGGGTTTCCACAGGGGAGTAATTATGGCTACAGGTGTATTTTTAAGCGATTTACTCGTGGTAATACTTTGTATCCTGGGTTTTTCGGAATTTATGCAAACACCTTCCTTTCAGAAATTGTTTAGTCTTGGCGGCGCCATCGTCATGCTATTGCTTGGGTTGAAATCTTTCAGGCACCAATACAAAGCCTTCCTTATTTCCTATTCCGAAAGGGTGCATGGCAGTAAAGGTCTGATGAATGGTTTTGTAATGAACCTTATCAATCCCTTTACTTTTATTCTATGGTTCAATGTATTGGGCTCTATTAGTCTTAAATATGCCGGTGAACTTAATTACAAGTTATTACTCACGATTAATTTGCTAACGATTCTGATTATGCTATTCCTTATGGACGTTCTAAAAGTGTTTCTGTCACACTACCTTGGAAAGAAATTGAATTCAAGGATATTCTTTATTATTAATAAGTATTTTGGGGTTTTGCTAATGTTAATAGGTGCGGGATTTTTGATACGGTTTGCCGGATTGATGGGTTGGTGGCGGTGATGTGTACCCTTCGACTCCGCTCAACGTACCTAAACAACAACTGCATCCGAAGCAACCGCACACTGAGCGGAGTCGACGGGTGCGACCACGAATTCCACCAAAACACACACGCTTAATAAGTCCCTGATTTTATTAAAAAAATTTCAGCGAATATTGTACCTATGAAAAAGAGAACTATTTCTCAATTGTTTTTTGTCCTAATTCTTGTTCAAATTGTTGCCTGCAATTCATGTAAAAAGAAAGCGAAAAATCCTACCGACCTTGCAAATTTTGAACCGGAAAAATTGGCATCAGCCATCCACCATGCACTGGATTCATTAAACAGGGATACCATCAACACCCACTATTACGATACCTTATCAAAGGTTTATCACGACAGGCAATACGGTTATTTTTGGCTCGACAAGGTGAAAGATTCAGCCTTCAAAGTACACCTTTTTAACTTATGGGACAGCGTGCCTTTTGAAGGGTTAAAAGTAGCACATTACGATTGTGACGACCTCAAAAAAAGGATAGAGAACATCAATAAAATAAAAGACAACTGGGTGTACCATGAACTTGCATTGTTAGAGATAAAACTGAGCAATAGCATGCTACTTTTATGGCATGATAAGGTGCTGGGGCGGACGAATCCGGTAGAGGTTCTGGGTGCAAAATATACCTTGCCGTACCCGGCAAAGTCATTGGATTTATTTTCAGTCTTGGATACTTTAAATGGGGTGTCAAAAATCAGCAAATACCATCCCGGACATAGCGATTATTGGCGATTGAGAGCCTTACTTGCTCTCAAATATGGTGAAACTGCAGGTAGTGAAACATTTATTGATACCATTGGCATTAGAAAAGTGAAACCTGGCGATACGACTTTAATAGCGCCATTGCTTGCTAGGCGAATGGTAGAACTTGGTATAGCGCCCGATAGCTTAATTGCTTTATCTGATTCATCATTTGTTTACCTCCCTATTACTGCAAAATACGTAAAGGAGTTCCAACGGTTAAGCAATGTAACCAATGATGGGATTATCGGCAAGGCAACACTTAAACTTTTGAATGCCTCGCAAAATGACAAGATCAATGAAATAAGGGCCAACCTCGAGCGTGTGCGCTGGTTTAGTGAGTCGCCGATAAAACCATACATTATGGTGAATATCCCAGAGTTTATGCTCTACATGGTTTACGACGATAGCCTAATGGAGATTTATAAAGACAGCTTGGAACCAACACGTGTATGCATTGGTCAGGGCAAGGAAAAATATTTTGAGCAGCGTTTGGTGCGCTATGCAAAAACCGACAAGTATTCCGATATGCCTCAGAACCATGAAACGCCTCAGATTTATTCAACAATAGACTATGTGATACTCAATCCAACATGGACTGTACCTAGCAGTATAGTGGGAAGGGAAATGTTTGGAAAAATAGTTCGCGACCCTGGTTATCTTATCCGCAGCGGTTATCAGGTATTTGATAAGAATGTACCTGTAAATCCTTATGATATCAACTGGAAAAAATACTCACCGGGCAATATACCTTACACTATCCGTCAGGATGCGGGCGATGATAATTCTTTAGGCAAAATAAAATTCACCTTCAGGAATGCCTTTTCAGTTTACCTGCATGATACCCCGTTAAAAAGTAAATTCAAACTCAATAACCGTGCGGTAAGTCACGGGTGTGTGAGGGTAGAAAATCCAATAGACTTAGCTGGGTTTGTGTTGCACCAAAACAAGAAAGTGACTTATGATGATATGCTCATTAAATTTGGAAATTCGCCAAAAGATACTGCCAGGGCAAGGAAATGGCGCAATGATACCACCAGTTACAAAAAAATTGTAAAAGGCACTTATCCTATCAAACTAGAAAATAAAATGATTGTTTTCTTTGATTACAAGACCATTGTTTTTGATGGTATCAATCATCAAGCGCGTTTTATATTTGATGTATATGATAAGAATAGATTGATTATTGAGGCGATGGATAAACCCTAAATATTTTTGATTTAGTGATTTTAGATTTTTGATTGTGTGAATTTAAATTTATAAATAAAAGATGAACATAACATATAGAAATCCTTACGGAAAACCGATTACCGAGACACAGGTCTTATTAATGGAAGAATACCAAAAGGTCTTTTACGTAAATGGTAAAGTAAAGACGATTGAAGAACATTTCGCAAAACAAATATCCTTTATACAATATAAAAGTGATAATGAAACTCATCAGGAATTGAAGGACTTAAACCCCGGGATTGGGACCACTGTAGTTGAAAGCGAGGTTGTGGGTGGCGTTTACAAGCTTGAAAACCAATTTCATTATAAAAATACGGGCACGTTTGGATCTAAAAGCTACCATTAATTGTCAAAGTTATAGTGAATTGATAACCAACCAAAAGGTTAAAGAAGAAATTAAAGTAAAAGAATTACATTTGTATGGCACTACCAGAATTGGTTTAATAAATGCAGAGATTACAATGGGCACACAGGAATATAGTATAGCAGGTTATAGCAGTACTGATAAAACCTTTAATGCTCAGGGAGTAATGAATAATACGCTTGTTCTCTCTTCAGTATCAAGTTTATCTACAATTTATTCTATTAAAATTGGCAGAAAGCAATATGAACTTAGTAATCACTTGGGGAATGTTCTGGCTAGTATCAGTGATCGAAGGATAGCCAGAGACGATAATTATGATATGATAATAGATTACTATAATGCAGATATTAGCAGTACAAATGATTATTATGCGTTCGGCAGTATAATGCAGGATAGAAGTATCGGAAAATATTTCTATGGATTCCAAGCCCAAGAGGTTGATAATGAAATAAAAGGAAATGGCAATAGTGTTAATTTTGAATACAGAATGCATGACACAAGAATCGGAAGGTTTTTTGCGGTTGATCCTTTGTCAAAAAGTTATCCTTGGAATAGTTCATTTGCATTTAGTGAGAATAAGGTTATTGCTTGGCTTGAACTAGAAGGTTTAGAGTCATTTTATTCCGTAAGTGGAATGTTTATTGGCTCAATTGGAACAAGTACTGAAGTAAGAGTGGTTAAAGATATTGACGTTAAAACCGTCACGGAAAAAATTGAAATAGTGAATAATCCAAAAAGTAGTAAGCAATTTGTTGAAGATAATACAAAAATTGCTCTTGAAGTAACAGTTGCTATACAGTATACTCATGAACAGTTTCAGAAACTTTCAGGTCTAGCAGCAAAAGAAGATTTTTCTAAAAAGAGTGCCACAATGGCAATTGGAGATGCGCAAGGGAATAGAATGGATAGGAGACTTAAGAAGGGACAATCATTTGATAGAGCGTTTAATTCTTTTAATCAATTAAATGCAGATAAGGATCCAGGTGGTTTACATGGCTATATGCTTAAGAATAAACCCGCATATAAGGAATATTGGGATAAAACGGCTAAACAAAGAAATGATATTTCAAGAATGGTAATTGGACAAGCTGCTGTTATTAATTCTTGCTTATCAACAGGCACAGATTATGTTAAGGGGGGATATGGATGGCAAGGCACGGACCTGTATTATCAATTCAAGCCAGATGGTGTAAGTATGTGGCCAGTTTGGAAAGAATGGCATTTGGAAATGGGATTTATATGGGCGGATGATGCTATTATAGATGAAGGGGCGTTAATGACACCAAAAACGCTACCTAATACTATTATTGGCGATAAAAAACCCAGATACATAATAACAGCATCATATGGAAAATCGATCTTTTGGAAAGAAAATCTTTAAGTTTACTTTTATGAAATCTATTATATCACTTTGTTTAATGTTTTTTCTCAATGCTTCATTTATATGTCTATCGAAAATTCAGACCCAAAAAATTATTATTGAGAATGACACAATAATTAGAATTGATACTATTATCAAATCCAATGAATGGGAGAAGAAGGATTATTATATAAAAAAAAATAAAAAGGGTTTTTTTGAAAGAAAGATAATATATTATAATAAAAGCAAAATTGAAATTCAGCAAAACTATCTTAATAAAAAGGAGATATTTATTAATAAAAGTATAATGATAGATGATTCATCTATTAATTTATATTCTTTGTATAAAAAAACGTATAATAGCCGATTCAATAATAAATTATATTTTATGGAAAATATTGTCACTGCAAAATATTATGCTGATTATTTATCTATCGATTTGTTATTAGCGCAACATAATTGTTTAGGAAGTTTTTGCAATGATGTAGTCATTCTTACAATAAGACTTAATAATAATGGTAAAATCTCTGTAATTTTTCATGATGAAGATTTTGCAGAGTATTCATTATGAAATCAAATGTAACTTTATTAGAAAAGCAACATGTATAAAAAATTATTCTTACTTCTTCTCGAGGCTTTATTCTTCAAAACTGCGTTCAGCCAAACCACCATCTCCGGCGGCAATGTCTCCGGTACATGGACCAAGGCCAACAGCCCATACAAGGTCAATGGTAATATTGTAATTCCGAGCGGCAGCACCCTTACGATAGAGCCTGGTGTGGTGATACAATTTGCACAGTTAAAATATCTTACGGTGGATGGGCGCATAACAGCTGTAGGGGG
>JBBQIF010000198.1:0-6013 GCA_038324665.1 Bacteroidia bacterium | reverse complement strand
AGTGCTACTATTGACCTTGCAGGCGATGATATTACGAGGATGGACAATAAAAGGAGCAAGAACAAGCATCAAGGTAATTTCAGATCAGGGGGCGGCGGAAGTAAACCAACCAATAATAATCAAGGTGGAGGTAATCGTCCGAATAATAGAAATAATGATAGGCCAGCTAATAATGTTGCGAACAAGCCCAACCCAGGTGAAAATAAACCTAATTCAGGAGATAACAGGCCCAACAATAGGAATAATAATAACCGTAATTCCAATAACCGTGGCCCTTCAAACAATAAAGGCCCTGCTAGTCCGCCAAAAAATAGTGCTAACTAATCTTATTCGATAATTACGCCAGTAGTTTCGAAACTGATTTTACCTTTATCATCTTTTACAAATTTACCTTGAGCAGTTGCTTTGTGGCCTTTGGCACTTGCAGGGAGTACAAACTTTTCGCCAGTATTTATGATGAATTCTTTACCTGAAGCGTCTTTGAAGCTCATCCAGCAGCCTTTGTGCTGACAAATATTATCGATGGTGCCGGCAATTGTATAAGTAGTATCCTTGCCTGTATTGTAATTGTTAAGGGCATCTGTTAATGCATAAGCATCTTTTGTATCAAATGTTGCACCGAAAGTGCCTGTTGCAGGTTTGTTGTCTTTGCATGATGCCATCAAGGCTATTATTGTAAGAAAGAATAATTTAAATTTCATAAGTTAATATTGTTTTACAAAAGTATTCAAAATTTTCTTAAATAATCGTTTGGGTTTTATTATTTTTGAACTTCCAATTATGACTAACAATAAAGAAGAAATCATTGAGCAGCCTATTGATATTGAATTATCTGAAGACATTGCAGAGGGTATATATAGTAACCTTGCGATTATTACCCATAGCCAGGCCGAATTTATCCTTGACTTTGTACGTATTCTGCCGGGCGTGCCTAAGGGTAAGGTAAAAAGCAGGATCATTATGACGCCTCAGCATGTTAAACGTTTGCTATTTGCCCTAGGTGATAATATGCAGAAGTTCGAGGCAAATTTCGGTGAGGTTGAAATTGACAAAGGAGGAGGTAATCCTGGTTTCCCTATCAATTTTGGCGGCATGACTGGCCAGGCATAAGCATTTTTTAGAATTTTTCACTGCTTTTTCGCATTAGTGGAATAGCAAGGATGTCTTTTTATAGGCTTTTATTTATAAAATTAATACCGTAATCCATCAGTTCAAGTTTGGAATATCGGGAATAAATTTTATCTTTGTGGTGTGATTGAAAGGATATATGATACAAAAATTGGTAAGCTGCTTAAGCAGTTTCCTGTAGTTTGTTTGCTTGGTCCGCGGCAATCTGGCAAAACCACTGCAGCAAAATTATTTGCAACGAAAAGCAAAAAGAAAATCCTTTATCTCGATATGGAAAGTCCTTCTGATATAAGAAAAATGGGCGATGCTGAGTTTTTTTTGAAGCAACATGTCAATTACCTTGTGATCATAGATGAGATACAATTTAAACCTGAGTTGTTTCCTTTGCTCAGGCATCTGGTAGATGAAAAAAGGAAGCCGGGGCGTTTTCTTATCCTTGGCTCGGCTAGTCCGGAATTGATGAAGGATGCATCAGAATCCCTTGCGGGAAGGGTTTATTATATTGATACTTTCCCATTTAACCTGAGCGAGTTGCCATCAGCTAAAAACATAGTGCAAAAGCATTGGTTTCGCGGCGGTTTTCCTGATGCCTTATTAGCAAAAAATGATAAATTATGGCTGAACTGGATGGATGGTTTTGCACGCACCTTCATTGAACGAGACATGAACCAGATGTTTGGCGTCAGTTTCTCTTCACAATTAATGTATAAATTATGGAGGATGCTGGCCCATCAGCAGGGTGGATTATGGAACGCACAGTCGTTCGCAAAGGGTCTTGAAGTAAGCCCAACCACCATTAATCGCTATATTGATTACCTTACAGGCGCCTTTATGGTGCGGAAACTAAATCCCTTTTATACAAATACCCGCAAGCGTTTATTAAAAACGCCCAAGATTTATTTCAGGGATAGTGGCTTATTGCATTACTTGCTCGATATACATTCTGCAAAAGATTTACTCTATCATCCTATTATCGGTTTTTCATGGGAAGGTTATGTCATAGAACAAATATGCCAGTTACTGAACCAACGTGTACAGCCTTATTATTACAAAACCCACGATGGAAGCGAAATGGACCTAGTACTTGTTAAAGGCCTGCTTCCTATTGCCTGTATTGAAATTAAATATTCATTGTCTCCATCAGTTAGCAGGGGAATGCGCGCAAGTATGGATGATTTGCGTTGTAAAAATAATTATTTTATTATACCCTCCGAAACGGAAGCTTATTTAATTGAACCGCACTTAAAAGTGTGTAATTTGAGGTATTTCATAGAAAATGAACTTCCTTTATTGATAAAATAATACCGTAATCCATCAGTTCAACTGATGAATTACGGTATTAAAATAATTCTATATTATCGTTTTAATCCAAATTTATTTCTATATTTTTGAATACTACTTTAAATAGATTATGACATGAAAAAAAATATTTTTTACACTTTCCTTCTCCTGCCTTTTCTTATGGAGGCGCAAGCACCTAAAACTACAAGGGGTGAAGTTGAGGCCGTAACGGTTTTCCTAAAAGGGGCAACGGTCACTGAATCTGCTTCTGTACTATTAAAGAAGGGGTATAATAGTATTGCCATAGAGCACTTGCCCTCTGATATTGACCCTGCAAGAATAAGTGTGCAATTTAACGAACAGATAGACGTCTTATCAGTAACAGCAGGTTCTGAAGATGAAGGTTCCATCCTCAAAAAGAACAACATAGTACCGCTTGATGATTCAATCAGTTTAATTAAAAAGTTGAAGCAAGGCATCAGTTTTAGAACAGATGCCCTCAATCTGGAACTTGAATTGTTGAAAAGGAATTTATACATAGGTGGCACAAATACCGGGGTGAGTATCCTTGAATTGCAAAAAGCCTCTGACTTTTACAAATTGAAGCAGGAAGATATATATGGCAGGTTGCTAAAGGAAAAGGCACTAACAGATGTATTAGATAAATTGAACGCCAACTTACAATACAGGAAAGACCTTGCAGTATGGGAATACAAAAACCTTAATGGCACTGTTAGTGTGCAGGTTGATAGTAAAATGGCAGGTTTAATATCCTTCAAACTAAAGTATTTCACACTAAGAGCCGCTTGGAAACCGATTTATGATATTAAAGTAGAAGACGTTGGAAAACCTATGGTATTGACACAAAAAGGCAAAATTCTGAACCAAACGGAAAAAGACTGGAAAGATATTGACTTGGTACTTTCTACAGCCGACCCTTCAATTTCTATTAACCGACCTGTTTTAGATGTATGGGCACTCGAATATGGCTATGTAGGAAAAAAGATCATTAACCCGAAGTACATGGATGAAAATAAGGCATTTCGAGGTTATGATAAAGAACCTGTTAATTTGTCAAACACTGCATATCAATACGGCGATGCAACGGCACCAAAGCCTGGCGAAACAACCATTACAGTAAGTGAATTAAGTAATGATTTTGCAATACCTGAAAAGGCTAATATTCTATCTGGCAAGTTCCCCCAAACAATAGTGATAAAGAGTTACACCCTTAATTGCACTTATGAATATACGGGTATTCCGAAACTGGAAGCAATTCCTTACCTGATTGGAAAAACAATTGAATGGAGAAATATCCCATTGAGCGATGGGCCTGCCAGTATTTATATCGGTAACAATTTTATCGGTGAAAGTTATATTGATGTTGCTAATATTAGTGACACAATGGAAATATCATTGGGAAGGAATAAAAAGGTAGTAGTTGATAAGAAAATGAAACAGGACTTTACACGGAAATCATTCCTTGGCGGCAATATCACTGAGAATTTTATTTATGAAATTTCTATCAAAAATAACAACAGCAATGAAATTATTTTTGAATTGTGGGATCAAGTGCCAGTTAGTAAACAAGAAGATATTATTGTAACGGTTAGTGAATTGAGCGGCGCTGTGAAGGATGATAAAACTGGAAAATTAACCTGGCGTTTTAATTTAAAACCCGGCGAGGAAAGGAAAATCACCTTTTCATTTTCTGTTCGATACCCAAGGGGTAAAAATGTACAGATTAATAGGTTCAAGGCATTGAGATGTCCTGATTTTTAACTATGTTGTTTATTTTTAAGTTCAGCCAAACGCAATTCTATTTTTTTTAGTTCAATGCTATTACCTGTTGTCTGGAAGAGCAGTTTTAAATTTTCGAGTGCCAATAAAAGATCAGGGTCCAGCTTCAGTGCTTTACCAAAAAAAACAGTTGCTATGTTAAATTCACTTTTCTTTAGATTAATGATACCAAGGTAAGCCCAGCTTTCAGCATGCTTACTGTATAGCTTGTTAAGACGATCAAAATTTTCAGCCGCTTCAGCGTCCTGTTTATTTTTCATTAACAAGATGCCATTTTGTAAAATAAAATCCAGGTTATCCGGTTGAATGGATAGGCATGCATCCATCCATTTTTTAGCGTCCTCAAATTGGTTTGTGTTTTCATAAGCCTTTGCAATGCGATAATTGGTCCAAGCATCGTTAAAAGTCTTGTCATCATTTTTTATAAGGGTAATAATTTCGTTGTAGTTTTTAGTAATATAATATAAGTGGATAATGGTTTTTAATTCATTAATATTAGTTTTACTCAATTTTTCTGTGGATGATTTCGCTTTTTGAAGATAAACACTGTTATTATCGAATTTTTCAAAATAGGAAATATAGGCTTCTGCTATGGTATTATTGTCTGGGTTTTTATTGGTGATACACCTTAGGCCTTTCAGTTTTAGCTCATTTTGCTGTTCGCTTTTATCAGGAATCCTGATATAATGGTCGTGTACGGTAACATGCGGAATATCCGCCGTACCGGAGCTTGGCATGTGGCATTTAACACAATTATTCAGCACCATATCAAGGGATTTTTGATTTTCCGAACAATGCTTTTGTTCAGAGGTAGAGTGGCAACTTTTACAGGTAGAATTAAACCTTTCATTATTGGTTTTTCTTACAGAAATATGGGGGTTATGGCAGCTTATGCATGTAAAACCTACACTAACATTTCCCTTATCTATATCACCTTTAACAGAAGTCAGGAAGCATTTACTTTTTTGGAACCTTTCTGCATGGGCTGCCATTATGAATTTGTCGCCTCCATCATATTCAGGTGAAAACTGGTCGAAGGTCTGGGAAAGTACCATGCCTGGTCTGAAATCAGCGAAAGTTTTTCCAGGTTTTAAAACAGCATTGCCTTGTAAATGACAGCGCTGGCATATATCTATTTGCCTTTGCCATGATAATCGTTTGGGATTGACAATCGTGTAATCGGGATACTTTGATGTATCAACCAGAATTCCCTTTGATTTTTCCCTTACATGTATTTCACCAGGGCCATGACATCGTTCGCAACTGATACCATGTGGCAATTTGAAGTATCGATTTTCACTTGTTCTATCAACAACAGGCAGGCTATTGTGGCAACTGATACATTCCATGCCGATTTTTCTGCTAAACCGCGTATTGTGTCCGCCTTCAAAACCGGGTGGTAAATCCCATTGTCCTTTTTGTGTGTAGAACGTTAAGGGAGCCTGAAACAAATAACCATTTTCTCCGGTAAAATGTGAATTAGTATGATGGCCAGAGCCAATAATATAGCAAATCTTTTCAATTCTTTTGTGGGTAGTGTCTTTACCTTTTAAGCGGTATTCCATCAAGTAAAAACTACTGTCTTTCCAGTAAGGATAATAGTAAAGGTTCAAGAAAGAATCGTAAACAGGTGGTATGTTTTCAAACTTTGCAGATGACTTTTTCAATGAAGCTACATCAAAACTACTTCCCATCCCAGTTTCTGAAAATGTTTGGGCTTTGTCCCAATGGCATTGAGCACATTGTTGAGTACCGACATACTTAACACTGTCATGATGGTTCAGATAAGGGGATATACCTTCGT
>JBBQIF010000197.1:0-6049 GCA_038324665.1 Bacteroidia bacterium | reverse complement strand
AGGCCGCCGCACACGGATTTTGAAACTGACTTGCTAATCGCTAGAAAATTTGGTTTTGAAACCCTGATGTATGAATGGCAGGGTATCACCCAATACAAGATTGATAAAGTAATTGCGGAAGGGATGCGTTTTGGTGCCTGCGTTATCAATGAACAAAAGGCGATGAAAAATTTTTTAACCATGGGCGTACGTCATTTTTATACGGATTATCCTGAATTATTGTTAAAATTAATATGAAAATAATTATACCTATGACCGGGCAGGGGAGCCGTTTTGTAAAGGCTGGTTTTACCACTTACAAAGCATTGATTGAGATGCACGGGCAACCCATCATAGAATATGTATGTGAAATGTTTCCCGGAGAGGCAGATTTTATTTTTATCTGCAGGAACGATATGCTAGAGAACTCAGATTTGGAAGCTACTTTATTGAACATTAAACCCGATGCAAAAGTGGTTGGAATAGATGCCCATAAATTAGGACCGGCTTATACAGTAGCCCAAGTTTTTGACCTGATAGATGATGAAGAACAAGTAATCTGCAACTATTGTGATTTTTTTATGCAATGGAATTACAAAGATTTTTTAACTAAAGTAAATGACCGTCAATATGCGGGTGCTATTCCTTGCTATACCGGTTTTCACCCACACCTTGTGCATCCTCACAATCTGTATGCAGGTTGCCAGGTGGACGAGCAAATGAACCTCACAGAGATCAAAGAAAAATTTAGTTTTGAGGTGGATAAACACAAGGGCTATCATTCTGCCGGGACTTATTATTTTGATAAGGGTAAATACATCAAAAAGTATTTTAAGCAACTGATGGACGAGGCAATAACCCTGAATGGCGAGTATTATATCAGCCTGGTGTATAACCTGATGTTGAGCGATGGTTTGCCTGTATTGGTTTACGATAAAATCCCCCATTTTTGCCAGTGGGGAACACCTGAGGACATGGCAGAATATAACAACTGGTCATCTATATTTGAAGCATACAACAAATGATAAAATTAATTCCAATGGCAGGTGCCGGCAGCAGGTTTGCCGAAAAGGGATACACCACCCCAAAACCCTTATTGCCCATCGTTAAATTACCCATGGTGGTGCAGGCTACTAATGCCTTGCCCGATGCGGATAAGCATATTTTCATCCTACGCGATTTCCATATTTCGGAATATAAAATAGGCAGCAGAATACTGGAGTTCTATCCCGGTGCTGAAATTATTGTGCTCGAAGAATTAACGGAAGGGCAGGCTGTAACTTGTTTGATGGCCAAATCTTTTATCAATAACGAAGAAGAGTTGGTAATTGGTGCAAGTGATAATGGCATGATCTATTCCAAGGAAAAATTTGAAGCCATGAAAAAGGAAGCCGATGCCATTGTTTTTACTTTCAAAAATAATCCTACAGTGGTGGCCAATCCTAAAGCTTATGGTTGGGTAATGGCAGATGCGAACAATGTAATCACCGAGGCAAAAGTGAAATTCAATATGCCCGACCCTATGAATAACCATGCCATCGTAGGTGCTTTTTGGTTTAAGCAGGGCAAAGACTTTGTAAGCGCAGCAGAAAACATGATAGCTGCTAACCGCAGAATTAACAATGAATTTTACGTAGATGAATGTATCAACGATCTATTGGCCATGGGTAAAAAGGTGATGGCTTTTGAGGTGGACCATTATATTTGTTGGGGGACACCTACAGACTACGAGACCTTTAACTATTGGGAGGATTATTTTAAACAATTGGCACAACACCCTTACGCAAAATAGAACATGCACCTATCGGTTATTATACCTTGTTACAACGAAGAAAAGAACATTCCGCATATAGTGGCGAAGCTCAAGGCCCTGCTGAGGGATAAACCGCATGAGGAGTGCGAGGTCTTGTTAGTTGACAATGGTTCTACCGATCATTCTGCCAATGTTTTTATGAAAGTATTAGCGGGCGTAGAAGAAAATATTAAAGTAGTAACTGTAGGGAAAAACCAAGGGTATGGTCATGGTATTTTATATGGCTTAGCGCAAGCCAAAGGCGAGTACTTGGCATGGACCCATGCCGATTTACAAACCGACCCTGCCGATGTTTTTAAAGCTTTAGATATTTTCCTTCTGGCCGAGCAACAACCCATCTTGGTAAAAGGCTACAGGCGCAACCGAAAAAGGGGTGAAGCCTTCTTCAGTTGGTGCATGGCCCTCTTTAGCAGCATGGTTTTAAAACTCAGACTCACAGAGATTAATGCCCAACCCAAATTGTTCCACCGCTCATTTTATGAACAAATAAAAGAACAGGCACCCCTCGATTTCTCCCTCGACCTTTATTTCCTCTTCAAAGCTAAAAAGCAGGGCCTCATCCTCGATTTCCCCGTCTTTTTCCTTCCTCGCCTCTATGGCGAAGCCAAGGGCGGTAGCGGCTCTTCACTCAAAACAAGGTTGAAGTTAATAAGGAGGACGTTGAGGTATATTTTGGAGTTGAGGAGTAAGTTGTATTAGGGCTAAGTTAATTGTTATATAGTTATCAGTTATTAGGGAGAACCATTGATGGGTGAACCTTTTAACAAACTACTAACGTCACTTTATAATAAAAACTGCACTAGTAGTATAAGCGTATTTCAGATTTTTTTGCAGAGGTCGGAATAAAGGTTTAATTTCGCAGTCCTTCATGGGGGATTAGCTCATTTGGTTCTGACGTTAAAGTCAGAATGCCGACAAGCGAAGCATCGTCAGCACTAGAGCGTACCGCATATTGTGAGAAAGATAGTTCTTTAAAAACGGGGGATTAGCTCATTTGGCTAGAGCGCTTGCATGGCATGCAAGAGGTGGTCGGTTCGAATCCGATATTCTCCACAAATAATTGAATGCCGCCTTTTAGGCGGCATTTTTTATTCCCGACTGGCGTTAAAAGCAAAGCTTTTATAAGACAAGAGGGAATAAAAAAGACAGGCGTAGCCTGACATTCAATTATTTGTAAGGCCCTCCCCTAGGTTCAGCGTAGCTAATCCGACATTCTCTACATTGATTTTGAATGCCGCCCATAGGGTGGCATTTTTTGTTTTCCAACAGCGTTGAAAATTTATTTTCATAAGCAGAGGGGAAATAAAAATGCAGGCGTAGCCTAGCATTCAAAAATGAATGTTAGACCCAGCCAGGATCAATGCATTTAATCCGATATTCTCTAAATCAAATTTGAATGCCGCTCGAAGGGTGTATTTTTATTTTTAGTGTTGAATCAAGAGCAAAAGGTTTGAGTAAAGGAATTGGGAATAATAGAAGCAAGCACATTTTATAAAAATGATATTTCCATTATCCAATAACTAACTATTCTTCGGGAATGTTCATTTTAACATCCATCATATAAATTAATTGTTTTGCGAGTTTCCCTACTCATAACTCGCCAAATACTTCTGCATATCCGGCTGATAACCGGCGCCGAATTTTAAAAGCATATAGACATAAAAAACGAGCATCATGCTGGTGCCTATAGTGGTGAGGCGGTAGAGGTTAAAAAAATCTACGACTGCTACTCCGGTAATATCAACCCAGGTAAGCAGGCCTGTAAAGAGAGAAAGGACGATGAAAAATAGTTTTTCGGGTTTGCTGCCGAGGTTCAGGGTAATGGCCATTAATATTGCCAACATGGGGAGAATAAAAAGGTAACTGTATAAGCGCTGGTGAGGAAAACAAAGGGGGATGAGGGTCATGAAGGCGGCCAGTACCAAAAGGTGGGGATGTATGCCAAAGATAGGTCTTCTGATAATGACTGCAGCCATCATCACCACGCCAAATAATATTAACCTTGCAAAATTGGTAACGATAAATAACCAGGCGGTTGAAAGGGACAAGATATTGATGGGTGTTTCTCCACCCACATTCTCCGAAGTTAAGTATTTTGTTCCGAGAGATGAGATATCCAACAGACCGCCTTCGCTGGTTTGTATCACATGAAAATGACTGAGTGGATTGATGGTTTGCAGCCATTGAACGGTGAGCATGTTATTGTAATCCCATCCTATAAAGAGGGCCGGTAAAAAGAGTAGGAAAAGTAAACCAAGACTGATGGTGGTGAGCATCTTTCTTTTGTTCACGCAGATAAAAATTAACCAAGGTGCAACGGCCAGAGGCAGTAATTTTAAATTAATACCTATGCACAATAAAATGGCGGGTACTATCACTTTGCCGTTCTTCACTTGTACATAAGCTTCTAATATTATCCATAAAATAAGTATGGTTAATTGATTGCTTGTATAATTGTGTAACACAAATTTTCCGCTAAGCATAAGGAATACCAAAACGAGTAGTTTGCTATGGGGTATATCATGAAAAATATTGGCTTTAATCACAAAGAGTATTCTTATCATAGCAGCGTAATTGATGCAGAACCAAATGAGCTTTGCGGGTCCCGGTCCCAAGAACTGTATGGCTGCCATGATGCATGCAAAAAAGACGGAGTAATAGTATTTAAACATGCCCAGGAAATGTGGTTCACCATAAATGTTTTCATGGTTCAGTAGGCGCGTACCTGACCTGTAGAAAATGTCAAAATCATCGAAGCCACTGTAGTTGCGGGTGAGAAGGCTGAGGATCCATAAGGAATATAATGTTATTAATATTACAAACCAGTTGGTGTTCCAAAAATTAATGACTTTTTTCATTGAAGGTGATAAGGTCTTGTAACCTATTAAAACAATTTTTTATGGGGCAGCCCCCAAAAGATTATTTTTTTATTTTTGTTTGACGAGAATTTTACAATTGAAATTTTAAATCTTCGATCCTTTATTGAGAAAAAGTTAATGTATAAAAATGGAGTGTTTACTCCTGTACTTATTTGGGATGCAAGGACACGGCGTTTCACGGAGTTTGGTTTTTCCCTGTACAGCACAGTGTGTACTCCTTTAAATCTGTGGGTTAACATGAAAAAAAGTTTTTCCGAGTATCCTTTACATAACATAGTTTTTTTTAGTATGCAAGTGCCGTTACATTAGTATTTTAAAATTTGTTAGGAATTATTAATTTTTTGGACTTGTATTGTTTTATCTTTACATTAAGGTAGATTTCATTTTGAACACTTTCTCATCCAACGAAAATATTTTCTTATAAAAAAACCAATAAGTATGTTCAAATTCCTCTTTAACAATTGGTTCAAACCAGTAGCTTTTAGTTTTTTCACAGTTCCTTTTTTGGTGTTAGGGGTTCTATCTCGGGTTGGAGCTCTTGAAATTCTTGGTGGGGGATTATTTATGCTCTCTGGTATTTGGATGATATTATCATTCTTTGTTTTATTATTTAAGCGAAAATGGAGGGAATGTTGGTACACCTTATTGTTTATGATAACGATAGTTATAATTTTCGGGTTGCTGGTAAGCTGAGCCTTGTTTTAGTTAAGTATGCATTGGCGAAAAATGCACTGGAATTCTTGTCTAATATCACCTACTTAATCTTCTATAAACAAGGGTAAAAAATATGATATGTACTTTTTAGATGCGCTGATCGATGGGGAGAGGCTTCAACAACAATAAGTCAAGTCCTATCGGACTTGCTTTTGTTTTTTGCATCTGTCTTGCTCAAATTGCATTTAGCAAGCCTGCTGCAACTGAGAAAGGAGATTAGCTGCGCTGGTTTCTGGGAGAGGAGGCAAAGTGGATAGAGAATTGTCTGAAAGCTAAGGGGGATACTATTGAGATTAGCTGCGCTGATCTCTGGGGAGGAGGCAAACTGGATAGTGAATTGCTGATAGCTTAGAGGAATATTGTTGAGATTAGCTGCGCTGATCTCTAGTAGGGGAGGCTTCAACAACAATAAGTCAAGTCCTATCGGACTTGCTTTTGTTTTTTGCAGCAGTCTTGCTCAAATTGCATTTGGCAAGACTGCTGCAACTGAGAAAGGAGATTAGCTGCGCTGGTTTCTGGGAGAGGAGCCATAACTGGATAAAGTATTGTTGATAGCTTAGAGGAATACTATTGAGATTAGCTGCGCTGATCTCTATTGGGGAGGCTTCAACAACAATAAGTCAAGTCCTATCGGACTTGCTTTTGTTTTTTGCAGCAGTCTTGC
>JBBQIF010000196.1:0-6055 GCA_038324665.1 Bacteroidia bacterium | reverse complement strand
AATACAAGGGGTTTTCCATGTTCAAGGTAAATACCGCTCAATGCTTTGCTTTCTTTATCTGTAAAAAGTTCAAATGCATGGTCATTAAAAACATTGCAGTTCTGGTAAATTTCCACCATGGATGTTCCCTTATGATGATAGGCTCTTTTATATATTTTCTGTTGATGTTTTGCATCCCTATCAATGGTCCTCGCAATAAAAGTAGCATTAGCACCCAGGCATAGCGCCAGTGGATTAAAGGGATATTCCACTGTTCCCATTGGGGATGATTTAGTAATTTTACCCTCCTCACTTGTAGGCGAAAATTGGCCTTTTGTTAAACCATAAATCTGGTTGTTGAACAACAGGATATTCAGGTCGGGATTTCTTCTCAATGTATGAATCAAATGATTACCGCCTATGCTTAAACTATCCCCATCGCCTGTTATCACCCACACGCTTAACTCCGGCCTTGTCACTTTAAGTCCAGTTGCAACTGCTGCAGCCCTTCCATGAATGGAATGCAGGCCGTAAGTATCTATATAGTATGGGAAGCGCGATGAACAACCAATGCCTGAAACAAAAACAAATTCATGTTTAGGTTGGCCAAGTTCAGGTAATATTTTTTTAACACTGTTCAGTATAGCATAATCACCACAACCTGGGCACCACCTCACCTCCTGGTCAGTTTCCAGATCTTTAGCAGTAAATATTTCTATGGGCTCAGCACTATGCATTGTTGATTGTTTTAAATATAACGTCCTTTATTTCTTTCACCATAAAAGGTTGGCCCTTTATTTTATTGATACCTTTGGCATCTTTAAGGAATTTATCTCTAATGATCTTTATCAGTTGCCCGTTGTTTAATTCAGCAACCAATATGGTTTCAAAGCCTTTCAACAATTCGCCTAAATTTGAAGGTAAGGGATTGATATATTTCAAGTGAATTTGAGCAATATCGAAGCCTTCTACACTTAATTCCTTAACTGCCGCAGTTATCGAACCATAAGTACTTCCCCAACCTATAATTAGTAATTTAGAATTTTCATCACCATTTTCAAAAGTCTGTTTTGGTATTACTTCAGCTACTTTTTCAACTTTTTCAGCGCGTAATTTTACCATTAACTCATGGTTATCCGGGTCATAACTTATATTACCAGTAATATTCTCTTTTTCTAATCCACCTATCCTGTGTTCAAGGTTTTTTGTACCGGGAACTGCAATATTCCTTGATAAATTTTCATTCCTGGAATAAGGCTGGTATGCAGAAGAACTTGCATTTTTGCCAGTAATAAAATGGGAATTAATAGGCGGTAAACTTTCAATTTCCATGATTTGCCAGGGTTCGGCACCATTGGCAATGAAACCATCACTCAGAAACATAACTGGTACCGTATGTTCCAAGGCACTTTTTACGGCTGTATAGGCCATTTCATAACAATCTGAATGTGTAGAAGGAGCAATTACAACCACCGGGCACTCGCCATTTCTGCCGTAAAGTGCTTGCATAAGGTCTGCCTGTTCCGTTTTGGTAGGTAATCCTGTTGACGGCCCGCCTCTTTGGATATTACAAATTACAAGGGGCAATTCCAGCATTGTAGCCAATCCAATGGCTTC
Source organism: Bacteroidia bacterium (assembly GCA_038324665.1). Classification (GTDB taxonomy): domain Bacteria; phylum Bacteroidota; class Bacteroidia; order NS11-12g; family UBA955; genus JABMMZ01. The sequence continues at coordinate 4,459 of JBBQIF010000196.1, read as the reverse complement.
TGCTTTTAATGCAATACCAGGACCTGAACTTGTCGTAATACCAATAGACCCTCCATAAGATGCACCTATGGCAGCACATACGCCCGCAATTTCATCTTCGGCCTGGAAGCTATAAACCTTAAAACCCTTGTGTTTAGATAATTCATGTAAAATATCTGAAGCAGGAGTTATTGGGTAAGTGCCGAGGAAAAGTGGTAAATCTGCATTAATAGAAGCCGCTAAAAGCCCCATTGCGGTAGCCTGGTTGCCATTGATACTCCTATAAAAGCCGGGAGAAGTTACAGCTTCGGCAACTTCAAATTGATGGGCAAAGGCTTCGGTCGTATCACCAAAATTATAACCGGCACTTAAGGCCTTGATATTGGCTTGGGCAATAACAGGTTCTTTTTTAAATCTGTTTTCAATGAACTGCACAGTCTTGGCCATCGAACGGTTATAAAGCCAATAAACCAATCCCAATACAAACATATTCTTGCAACGTTCGGCTTCCTTATTGCCGAGGTTAAACTCTGCAACTGCTTGTTTGGTTAATCTGGTGATATCTATTTTATGAACCTGGTAAGTATTGAGACTGTCATTGTCTAGCGGGTTTTCACTTTCAGGAATATTGGCCAATCGTAAATTTCTGCTGTCGAACCCAGCGGTATTTAAAATAATAATGCCATTGGGTTTGAGCAATTTAAGATTGGTTTTCAAAGCAGCAGCATTAAGCGCTACCAATACATCATACTCATCTCCGGGTGTAAAAATAGTGGCATCACCAAAATGGAGTTGAAAACCAGAAACACCTGGAACAGTTCCAATAGGCGCCCTTATTTCTGCTGGAAAATCGGGGAAAGTGGCAATATCATTCCCAAAAAGTGCTGTGGTCTCGGCAAATTGATTGCCTGTTAATTGTATACCGTCCCCGCTATCACCGGCAAATTTTATTACGACGTCCTGTAAATGTTTTTTAGAATTATTCACTTAAAAATTACGAGTGCAAAAGTACGCTAATTTTCAGTTTTACATTATGGATAAAACTTATCGGATGATAAGAATCATATTTTCGTCAAATTATATGAAAAAACACAATTTATTTACTTTAACTTTGTTAATTGTATTAAGTTTAACGTATGCCTGTTCAATTTGAATTATTAAAGCAAAAAATAGATGAATTTATCCGTAAATATTACCTGAATAGGTTATTACAGGGTTTTTTGCTTACCCTCGGTGGTTTGGTAGCTGTATTCATTTCAGCTGCAGTAATTGAGTATTTCGGTCATTTAGGAACTGGCGCTAGAGCCACCTTGTTTTATGGCTATCTTTTGTTTGCGCTTTTTGTGATTGGTAATTATATTGTATTACCTCTCCTTAAGTGGTTCCAGATAGGCAAAACCATCAGTTATGAAAAAGCATCAACATTAATTGGCAACCATTTTCCTGAAATTAAAGATAAGCTGCTCAATACCCTTCAACTACAGCAACAGGCCAATACAAGCGATAATGAATTACTAATGGGCAGTATTGAACAAAGGATAAAAAACCTAAATCCTTTTAAGTTTAGTTCGGCTGTCGATTTAAGGTCATCTGTGAAAAAATACATTGGCTATGCAGCAGCGCCTGTTCTATTATTAGGGGTAATTCTACTGTTTCAAAGTAATGTAATTACTAATTCTACAGAAAGAATATTGAGTTATAACAAACAATTTGCCAAACAAGCGCCATTTACTTTTGATTTGCTGAACAAGGATTTGAATGTATTAAGGAGCAGTGATTTTACGTTGAAGATAAACACAAAGGGCAAAAACTTACCAGCTGAGGTTTTTATTAATATGGATAATCATTTGATAAAAATGGAATCAGGCGGTAAAAATGAATTTTCATACCTATTATTGAACCTTACCGCTAATCACACCTTTTATTTTACTGATGGCGAATACATATCCGAAAGTTATGTTATCAATGTGCTCCCAAACCCTTTAATGCTGAATTTTAAAGTGAATTTAACCTATCCTGCCTATACAGGTAAAAAACCTGAGATTATTAATAATACAGGTGACTTAACAATTCCGCAAGGCACAAATATTGAATGGGTATTTAACACGAAGGATGCTGAAAGAATGGATTTCATTATCAATCGAGTTAAAGTGAACCCGGTAAAAAATGAGAATGTATTCACTTTAAAACAAATAGTTAAACAAAATACGGAATATTATATACAACTGGCGAATAGTTTTATTGCATCAAAGGATACCATCAAATACAGAATTCAAACCATTGAGGACCGTTATCCCGGAATAATTGCGGAACAAAAGCAGGATTCTGTCAATCCTTTTCTTTATTATTTTTATGGTAAAGCCGATGATGATTACGGATTAAGCAAATTACAATTTGTTTATAAAAATACGTCAACCAATGATGTGGCCAAATATTTACCAGTACAGATAGGCAGATCAACAGATGAAATCTTTTATTATATGGTGGATTTAAGTTCGCTGATAAAGAATGATGGGGATGCGCTGGAATATTATTTTGAAGTATGGGATAATGATGGAGTGAATGGTAAAAAATCTTCTAAATCAATGGTGTTCAAAACAATTTCACCAAGCAGGGAACAATTGAAAGCGGATGCCGAAAGCAGTAGCAGTTCAATTAAACAAAAAATGAAGGAAGCCATGGAGGAGAGTATAAGTTTGCAGAAAAGAACTCAGGAATTGAATAAAAACCTGATGGAAAACAATACCTTGGATTGGCAGCAACAAGAGAAAATTAAGGACTTTATCAAGGATCAAAAGAAGTTGGAGAATAAAATAGATCAACTAAAGAATGAAAATAAGGTTAAGAATGAAAAAGAAGACCAGTTAAAACCTAAGGATCAGGAATTGCTCGATAAGCAAAAAGAACTTGATAAATTATTTAATGAGCTGATGACGCCTGAAATGAAGGAAATGTTGAAAAAACTGGAAGAGATGCTTAAACAGCAGAACAAGGATGGTATCCAGCAACAGATGGAAAAAATGAAGATGAATAATGAGGATATGCAAAAGCAGCTTGACAGGACCTTGGAACAGTATAAACAGCTTGAGTTGGAGAAAAAATTGGACGAACAGATCAAGGAATTGAATGAATTGGCAAAACAACAAGAGGAGTTAGGGAACAAAACTAAAGAGAAGAGTGAAAGTCAAGAAGAGCTAAAGAAGGAACAAGATGAAATTGATAAGAAATTTGATGAGGTGAAAGAGGAGATGAAGGACATTGAGAAGAAGAATGAAGAACTCGAATCACCGATGAACATTGAAGATACCAAACAAGACCAGGCAGAGATTGATAAAAACATAGAGGAAAGCAAAGAGGGTCTAGACAAAAAGCAGAATAAGAAAGCATCTGAAAGTCAGAAAAAAGCAGCGGATAAAATGAAGCAACTGGCGGAGAAGATGCAAAAAAATAAAGAAAAAAACGAGGAGGAGAAGCAGGCAGAAGATTATTATACTTTGCGCCAGATATTAGAGAATTTAATTGAATTGAGTTATCAGCAGGAAGGCCTTATGGCACAAATGAAGGAAACAAGGAGCTATAACCCAAAATTTGTTGAATTAAGTGCCAAACAAAGGAAACTAAAAGGCGATGCAAAGATGGTGGAGGACTCACTTTTGGCGCTTAGCAAAAGACAAATACAGATCAAGAGTTTTGTTAACAAGGAGATTTCCAATATTAACAACAACATGGATAAATCGATTACTAGTTTCGGTAAAATTGAAATTAATAGTGGCATTGTGCAGCAGCAATACGTAATGACAGGCCTGAATAATTTGTCTGTTATGTTGAGTGAATCTTTGAAACAGATGCAGCAACAGATGAATGAGCAGAAGGACAAAAAGCCGGGCAAGGGTCAATGCAATAATCCCGGGGGTAAAAAACCGAAATCAGGTAAAGGCGATGGTAAGGCAGGTAACGGCAAACCTAAAATGGGAGGCGAAGGAATGAAAAAAATGCAGGAAGGGATAGCGAAACAATTACAGGATATGAAAAATGGCAAAGAGCAAGGCAAAAATCCGACTAGTGAGCAATATGCTAGAATTGCAGCACAGCAGGAAGCATTGCGAAGGGAAATAGACAGACTGCAAAAAATGTTGAAGGAAGAAGGCAAAGAAGGAGGATTAGGCGATTTGAACAAGACAAAGGCTCTAATGGAAAAGCAGGAAAGAGATTTAGTGAATAAGCAAATTACACCCGAAACAATGGAACGAATGCATGAGATAGAAACCCGGATGTTAGAGCATGAGAAGGCCGAAAAGGAACAAGACCAGGACAATCAGCGTGAAGCAGAACAAGCCAGGAACACAACACCATCCATTCCACCTGCTATCAAGGCTTATCTTGAACAGAAAGCAAAGGAAATGGAACTTTTAAGGAGCTTACCAACAGAATTATCACCGTATTATAAAGACAGGGTGAGGGATTATTTTAAAAAGGTAGG
>JBBQIF010000195.1:0-6060 GCA_038324665.1 Bacteroidia bacterium | reverse complement strand
AATCAATGGGATAGCACTATCAGAAAGGATTTCAACAGCATCGAGTATAGTACCGTCACCCCCGATGCAAATTAAGTAATCAATGAGCCTGTTATGGGATGATAATTGCGAAAATACTTGCGGACTCTTAATTTCAAGGTTCATATTCTTAAACTCTTCCAACACATGCGCATGGTAAAAAATAGATACGCCTTCTGCGCTCAGAAAATCAATGATTTCTTGAACAAGCAGCAATTGCTTTTCTGAATTAATTACCTTTGAATAAAGTCCTATTCTCATTCTGATTATAATGCAAAGGTATATAAAATTACAATGTCGGTTTTATCCATTCACTTTTAACTTAAAATACAAACCTCAATACCTTGGTTTGAACAATATTGCTTTCATTCAGTTTCCTATCAATCAACTGGAAAGTGTAGTACATCGAATCAGGCAAAACGCCAGGGTAGGGTATTGCCTTTATAAACAACCTGATTTCCCCACTTATACTTTTAGATTTGCCAGTGGGTGTCAGATTCGTAATCCTGTCATTAAAGTTAATTGTATCTGAACTTAGAGGTATCGGGATTTTAGCAGCTTTGCCATTTTTAACGCGATAAAGGTTTACCAGCAGGTTGTAAAAATATTTTGAACCGTAATTGTATGGCACTAGGGTATCTTGCGTGTTTAAACCAATATCTCCATCACCATCCTCATAAGCAAGGGTAATATTGACAACAGAATCCCTTCCATTCAATTTTAACTGCTCAACAGAACTAATTGAAATCACAGGGACTTTAGAAATCTGAGTTGCTTCTGATTTGCATCCTGCAATTAAAACTAAAATGATTATAAATAAACTATATTTTTGAGCCATGCTTCTAAATCAGTTGCAAAATGCAATATTTTCTGTTGATCAACATCATTTTGAAAAACTGGCACTTGAAGTTTTCAGATACCAGAGCGTCCATTGTGCAGTTTACAGAAAATATTTGCAATTATTAAAGACTGACCTAACAAAGGTAACTAAGCTGAAAGATATTCCCTATTTACCTGTCGAATTTTTCAAATATTTTGACATTATTTCAGGTTCATTTATCCCTGAAATGGTATTTGAGAGCAGCAGCACAAGTGGTAAAGGCGTAAGTCGGCATCTTCTAAGTACTTCCGTATGGTATGAAAAATCTTTCATCGGGAGTTTCTTACATAGTTTTAAAAATCCTGAGGATTATTGTCACTTAGCCCTTCTACCCTCCTACCTTGAAAGGAAAAATTCATCATTGGTGTATCAGGTTAATTATTTTATAAAGCATAGTAATTACAAAGAAAGCGGATTTTACCTTGATGATATTGATGCCTTGACTAAGCAATTGCACAAAAATGAATCAGTCGGAATACCCACTATTTTATGGGGAGTCACATTCGCATTACTCAGTTTTGCCGAAAAAAAAGATATTGACCTTAAGCGAACGATAATTATTGAAACGGGAGGGATGAAGGGCCGGAGAAAAGAAATTGTAAGGGAAGATTTACACAATATTCTGAAAAAGTCATTTCATTTAAACGCAATTGCAGGGGAATATGGCATGACTGAATTAATGAGCCAAGCTTATGCCGTGGAAAAGGGTATTTACAAATGTCCCCCATGGATGAAAGTAAGTGGAAGGGAAATAAACGACCCGCTAAGCACCTCTGATGGCAAGCGGAATTGCGTGTTGAATATCATTGACCTTGCTAATATCCATTCTTGCAGTTTCATAGCCACTTCTGATATCGGAAAAATTTACCCTAATGGTCAATTTGAGGTACTTGGAAGGCTTGATAACAGTGACACAAGGGGATGTAACTTGATGGTATATCAATAATTAATGTAACACCCCTATTTTTGCCTTATATTTTGAAAACGATTATTTACCAATTAAAGTTTTTCATAGTCTCCCAAAAAATGACCCATTGGATGATCTTATTCGTTTTTTGCGGCTTGAGTGTTTATATCAATTATGGCTTGGGATTGCAGGAAAAAATGAACACTTACTTTGGATATCAGGCGTATTTTTCTTATGTGGCCCTATATGCAACGCACACCTTGTTTGCCTACCTTGTTTTTAGCTTTCTATACAAGGATTTCAGCTTTTGGCTAAAGCCCGGATTTTTAATATTATTGACATTGAGTTTTTTAATCTTTGCATTCAGAGCTACCTATTACCAGCACAATCAATGGGTGGAAAGTATTTCGGGAGAAGGTCAGAAAAGGATTAACCAATTTGTATTCAATGATATATTCCGATTGTTATATCTGGTCATTCCTGTGAGTTTGATTTGGTTAATTATTGACAGGAAAAGGCAACCCCTATATGGCATAACATTGAAAAACCATAAATCTAAAGTTTATTGGATATTGCTACTTTGCATGATTCCATTAATAATTGGTGCAAGTTGTTTGAGTGACTTTTTAGACTATTATCCGCGCTTCCGTGTATTACTGAATTTCTCCCCTCCGAAATGGAAATTATGGGTATATGAACTCTGTTATGGCCTTGATTTCAGTTCTATAGAATTATTCTTTAGGGGCTTTATGGTCATGGCATTTGCAAGGTATGTGGGCATGAACAGTATTCTCCCCATGTCATGCTTTTATTTATCGATTCATTATGGCAAACCAATGGGTGAAGCCATCAGCTCATTTTTTGGTGGCACAATTTTAGGGATTATTTCCTACCATAGTGGCAGTATCTTTGGCGGCATAATGGTGCATGCTGGTATTGCATGGTTGATGGAAATTGGTGGTTTTATAGGCAATTATTTCAAATCAGCATGAGTAGAAAAAAGATTATCGGCACAAATGCATTGACCTACCCTGAATTACGAAATTTTGCAGAACTTGAATTTGAAGATTTTGAGTTCAGGAAAGTACTGGATGCCTATAAATTCCCCGCTTACATATTGTACAAATTTAAAAATAAAATAAACAGGAAATGGCAAAACAGTTTCAGTGACTTTGGGTTTAATTCCTGCGATTTTTTTCATTTTTTTAATGTGATTAGTATCGGCTCTAAACCATTCATTACCACCTATGAAACAGCGCTGCCACGTTGGCGTGATACAGATGAAGATTTCAGAGCGGGATTGAAACTAATCGCTAAGGATAACTGTAAAGCTATTATCGCACTTTCGCAATGTGCATATAAAAGGCAGGAAACCATCGTTCATAAGTACGCAGCAGAGCTATCGGAAGCAATTAGGGCCAAAAACATGGTTTTACTACCCCCTCAAATACCATTCATTGATTCTATAGATGAAAAAAGAAAGCCGTCGGAAACCATTGTTTTCACAATTGTTGGAGCCGATTTTTTCAGGAAAGGTGGCAAGGCAATCTTGCAGGCTTTTGACCATCTACTAGCACTAAAAGAAAATGTGAATTTAAATATTGTAAGTACACTCAATTATGGGGATTATGCATCAAAAACTACAAGAACGGATTATGATGAGGCCATAGCCATCATTAGAAAATATCCCGAACATATTAAGCTGTTTCAAAAACTTGGCAATACAGAAGTTAAACAATTGTTATTAGAAACAGATGTAGCTTTGTTACCAAGCTTGGCAGAAACATTTGGCTATTTCATTTTGGAGGCACAAGCAGCAGGCTGTCCTGTAATAACAACTGATATCAGGGCCATGCCGGAAATCAATAATACTGCAATGGGCTGGATAATCAACACCAGAATGCAAGGAAGCGATGATGCCGATATCAGCAAACCTGGTCTTTTAAATGACAAGATTACTGAGCAACTTGTAGCTATTATTGAATCAATAACAAACGACCTAACCATTATAAAAACAAAGGGACAACTAGCTTTGCAAAATATCATAGAAAACCATTCCCCTACTAAACACCGTGAAAGCCTAATGAAACTCTATAATTCCATTTAAAGAAAGAGATATGAATAGAAGACGGTTTTGGATCCTTGTTATTGTAATTCACCTTGTATTCTTTGGCAAGCAACTGATTTTTGAACATAGTCTCCTGCAAGACTCAAAGGAATATTTATATGCTGCAGAAAACCTGATTCATTCGCACACTTTGTATGCCGGAGATCTGAGTGAAAAATTCAATCCTAACTTTTTAACGAAACGGCCGGTTCTATTCCCTCTCATCATTGCATTTTTCAAGTTAATATCATTTGGCAATCCGTCACTCTTTTGGTTCCTTATCCTGCTGATTCAGAATATTATCAGCCTGTATTGTATTAAACTGGTTGAGAAAATAATCCTTCATTTTAAAGGTGCGTTTAACTACAAAATAGCTTTTATATTTTTACTTTTTACGCCTGCGCAAGCTATTTATGCCAATTTCATTATGAGTGAAATATGGCTGCAATTAATCCTTGTATATATCCTGAATTGCTTAATATTCAATCAGGAAAATTTAAAAAAAATTGGACTGTTATCAGGACTATGCATAGCAGCCATAGCGCTAAAACCGGTGATGATTTTTTTAGCATTCTGCCTGCCATTATTTACACTGTTCCTTTTGAAGACCAAAACAAAGGCGCTTCATTTAGTCGTAAGCTTGTTGCCAGTTCTATTTGTTTTCACAGTCTCCAAATGGAATGAAAAAAGGACGGGTTATTTTCAGTATTCATCTATCAGTACTATCAATTTGCTGCAATACAATACCTATACACTCCTAATCAATAAATATGGCGTTACTAAAGCCGATTCTATAGTTGACAATATACAATACGAGGCAGATAAAACGAACACTTATGCGTTGAAACAACATTTTATTGCGCATGAAAGTAGCAAAATTATTAAAGAAAATATTGGCAACTACTTATATCTCCATTTAAGAGGTATGGTATTTTGTATAATGGACCCAGGACGTTTTGATATTTCCCAATTTTTCAATCTACCTCACCGCCAAAGTCTACTCTATGAAACGAGTAAAAAAAACAATACCCGGCAATTATTAGATTCATTTGTAAATCCACTGGGGATATTATTAATGCTCATTTTGATCATAAACATCATGAAAGTATTTGTGGTATTAAAGTTCTTGATTTCTAAAAGTGTACAATTGAACCAAAAGCTACTTTTGCTTTTTTTTCCTATTTATATCGTAATATTAACCGGGCCAATTGGCAGCAGTAGATTTTCGATGCCTTTTTTTCCTATTGTTTTAATAATTATTTTAATGACCGTAAATTTGCACAAGAATGAAAGTAGTCGTTAAATTTCTATTTGTATTCCATTTGTACTTTTGCTGTGCACAGATTCCCACACAACGGCTTACTAACTGGAAGTTGGCCGGCAACATCAAAAAGGTGTATAATCAAAACACAAATGTTTCAATAGATAGTTTTGGTGGAAAAGCTTTGGCCGGCTTTAATAATGATACAGCGATTTCAAAAGCATTGCTGTATTTAAGTGGCAAAAAGGGCGGCACCCTCCATTTTAATGAAGGAACCTATCTTTTCCTGAAACCTATAAACCTCAAAGATAGTATTACCATTATTGGAAAAGGGACTGCCACTGTGTTACAGTTCAACTTAAATGGAGCCTCAATTAATTGCATCAATATTTCAGGCACCATCAATCCTTCAAAGAATTATTATGAAGATGCCAGCAGGGGAAATGATTTCATCACTATAAAATCAGGGACGATGCCGGCAAACAATGACATTATCCAATTATTCCATAAAGATGATACCTTAGCATTCAGCAGTTGGGCATACGGTAGCATAGGTCAAATAGTTAGGATAAAATCAATTGATACATTCTCTAATAGGATAATGTTTTACACCTCATTGAGATTAGATTTTAAATCGGGTACCTCTACTTATTTCAAATTGATAAAACCAGTGCAGAATGTTTCAATTGAATGTTTAAAGATTATAAGGTTGGATACAACTGCTTCACAAACCAATAATATTAGTTTCAATTATGCTCTGAACTGTAGGGTCAAAGGGGTTGAATCTGAAAATTGCAATTTTGCACATATTGTGTTTGATAACAGTTTGCATAATGAGGTAACGCAAAGCTACCTGCATGATGCTTTTGCATACGGCGGAAACGGAC
>JBBQIF010000194.1:0-6110 GCA_038324665.1 Bacteroidia bacterium | reverse complement strand
ATCAATGAGCGGTAGCCGTTGCCAATCTTGTTTCTGTCATGCCCAAATTTAAAATTGATGTGTTTATTGACCGCATTAAATGTGAGGTAACCTCTGGCCTGAAAAAAATCGACTCCCCCGGTTTTAAATTTTTTGAAGAACAATTCATTCGGTACAAAATTCAACGAATCTGGCAATGAATTATACTGATTGGGCATCACCATCTGGTTGTCTGTAAAATAGGTGTAGAAGCCAACGCCCCTAGTGTTCCCGCCAATATTCCCCCATATTTCAGCGCCTCGGGTATTCTGGTACAAGGTTCTATTTGTGGCAGTTTCCTTTGCCCCTGAAAAATTAAGGACGGGGTTGACAACGAATAAATAATCTTCTTTCCTTTGGGAATAAAATGCTCCGTGATAATTGTAAAAAGTAAATTTCCTATCATTCATTCCCGGTCTGCAATCTTTATTTTTTCGCTTGGAATAAAGATTATCTGCACGAAGGTATTCAATGCCTTCCAGACTCCTTGACCTTGCTATGACCAAAAAACTATCTATTGAAATTCTTGAAGAATCTTTATTAACTGTTAAACTAAAATGCCTCACAAATGCCTGTTCACGCAGATTCTCACTAAACGCATTGGAATCATAAACTACTCCTGCTCGCATCGTTTCATATTCCCCAAGGCTACCGGTTGGGTAATATACTCTTTGTGCGTTTGCATTCTGAAAATACAAAGCAATTATTAAAACTGAAAAATAAACAGCAATATTTTTTAGCATATTGAAGATACAAACCTAAGTAAAATTAGTTGTTAGATTTATACCAATACCTAAAGGTTTTTAAAATCAGTAAATCTGAAGGTTATTTCTAAAGTATTGCAAAGTAGTTTACTAAACTAAAAGTGTAAACATTATTCAAGACGACACACTCAGTGTAAACTCCTTTCACTCCGTGGTTAAAATCCCGAAGCATAGAGTTGCATCGAGTAAATAATCTTCTCCTTATTACAAAACATTATAACTGGTGCCCAAGATGTTGGCTATGGTATTCCTTACCCCTACCAACTGAATATTGTATTCCGTGCAATGTTCAATCTCTCCAATATGAGTAACAGTGGCAAATTCTTCCAAATTTAGTTTTATCAGTTTATTTACTTTGCTTAATTTTAGAAACAAAAAGACTGATTGCAGGTCACGGATATAATTTTCCTTTTCTGTAAGCACAGTAACACCATTTGCACCCCAGTGCGGACTTAATTCGTGTTTCTCTGTCAATACATCCGCAGCCAGCTTTCTAATATCACCATTGATATGATTCGTAAAAAACTGTTCATCAAAGCTAAGGTTTTCTTCCATTTCCTGCTGTAACTCCGCTAATATTTTACTGTAAAGTTCATGCGTGATATTTAATGCTTCATCCTCCTGCAATTCTTTGAAAATAAAATCCGCCACTGTCGCTTCTTCTGTAAATTTTTGAGATCCACTCTGGATTAGCAAGCGTACAAGATTCATCTCCTGATCTTCCCCCGCTTCATAAGCCACAGGTTTGGGCAAATCAGTCTGTAGGATGTCTTTAATATCATTATCAAAATGCGATGGGGCATAACCTTCATTGTTTTTCCGCCTCATCTTATTGATCTCGGATAATAATAACATTTCATCCATATCCACCAATTTGCTGCATTCCCTTGCATAAGCTGCTCGTTTCATTGCATCAGGAATCATGGAGATGCTTTGCATCAGGTTTTTAACTACTTCTGTTTTGCGGATAGGGTCATTTTCTACGCCCTGCATTAAGAGGTCAATTTTAAACAATATAAAATCCTTAGCATTGTCATTTAAGAAATGCCCAAATGCATCGGCACCCAATTGCTTACAATAGGAATCTGGGTCCTCACCTTCAGGGAAACTAATGGTCCTTACATTTAATCCTTGAGCTAATAAAAGGTCAATTCCTCTGAGGGACGCCTTTACACCAGCAGAATCTCCATCGTATAAAACCGTTACATTGTCCGTGAATCTTTTGATTAGTTTAATCTGTCCATCAGTTAGAGAAGTACCAGAAGAAGCCACCACATTTTTTACGCCTGCCTGATGCAAGGTAATGACATCGGTATAACCTTCTACAAGGTAACAATTGTTCAAGGATTTAATGCCTTTTTTAGACTGGAACATACCATACAGCACATTGCTTTTATGGTAAACTTCCGTTTCGGGTGAGTTGAGGTATTTGGGCGACTTATCGTCTTTAACCAATTGCCGCGCACCAAAGGCAATCACTTTACCAGTAAGGTCATGGATGGGGAATATGACTCTTTGCCGGAACATATCGAAGTATGTCCCTCTTTCTTCATTCTTTTTTATCAGACCGGCACTCACAAAATAATCGAGGTTGAACTGGTTCTTAATGGCTTCATTCACTAGACTCTCCCAACCTTGCGGTGAGTATCCCAGTTCAAATTCATCAATTGTTTGTTGGGTATAACCCCGCTCCCTGAAATAACTTTCGCCTGCTACCAGTCCTTCTTCAGACTTTAATTGTTCCCTGAAATATTTTTTGGCAAATTCCAACGCAACGAGCAAGCTGTCTCTCACCTTTTGCGCCTCATTGTATTCTTCGGAGGATTGTGCTTTGTCTTCTTCCAGCATTACTTGGTATTTTAATGCCAACTTGCGTATAGCATCTGTAAAAGAAAGTTGATCGTGCTCCATCAGAAAACTCACAGCGTTACCTGCCTTACCGCAACCAAAACATTTATAGATCCCTTTTGCCGGGGACACAGTAAAAGAAGGTGTCTTTTCATCGTGAAAAGGGCAGCGTCCCAATAAATTAGCACCTCTTTTTTTTAAGGCAATATAATCCCCTATTACCTCTTCTATGGCAGCGGCATTAATAACGGCATCTATGGATTGTTTAGCGATCAAAGTTTAAAATGGGTAGCAAATTTAGACAAAAGTAACGAGGGAAAAAAGAACGTAAAAAAATGCATCTCAATTGGCCGTTTGCAATTGGCAATTGGCAACTAGCAAAGGTTTCGGTAATCTAATACGTTTCAAAATAATTTAAAAGTTATCAGATTAATCACGAACTATTGCAAATTGCTTTTTGGTTTTACTTTGCCAACTAAACAAATGCCAACTGCCTTGCCTAGTCCTCACCGTCAAATAACCGCTGCAGTAAATTTCTCCTTTTCAATGTCCCCTGTTCGTATTTTTCCTTACTTTCGAATTCTCCATTGGGTTTATAATATTTCCAAGTACCTGTTTTCAAACCTTTATTATACCTTCCTTTTACCTTGATAACACCATTTTGATAATATTCCATATAGGCGCCATCGGCTATGGTACCATCCATTTCTGTCACCGTCCTTGCATGGCCATTTTCATAATAGGTGGTATTCATATTGTTCTGGAAATGGTTGATTAAAAATAAGTCAAGTACGGACAATGTATCCGTATCGTTGTTACTTGAAGTATCCACCACTAATTCCACCGGCGGCACATAAGCCTTATAAAAACTGCCTAACACAGAGCGCATCCTGTCATGGTCGCCACTGAGGCTAAATCCTACATGACTGAAACTGCGGGTGTATTGCTGATTTTTTTGTGTACTGGCCCAACTTTCAGCATTCAGGTATCCTTTGAAATTAGCAAAATGACGGTCGGGGCTGATATAGGCAAACAAACTGGTTTCATTAGGAAATTTCTCCCTAAAATCCCTGTAAGCATTATTATTGGCCAAAGTGTTTTGTGCAATATAGTCATCTACGGTCATGAGCAAAGTTCTTGGATCATCGCTCATCACCACATAATCCCCTAAAATGGTGTAATAAGGCTTGTCGAATTTTGAGAATAATTTACCCAGCACAGATTTAAAAAGTCCTTTTACTTCAATGTACTTAATGGCATAGCCATGGTAATCTATATTTTTAAATTTCAGTGGCGTACGTTTGCGAATTTGCTTCTCAATAAGGTCTAAATTGGTTTTGGCATCCCCGAGATTATTTGCCTTGATGGCCATAATATTACTTACCTTATTGCCAATCAGCACATCCGTTTCATATTGCGCCAGTCCAATTTCACTGCCCATCCAGTCGAACAAGTTTTTTTGAAGGTTAATATTCAGTAATTTCTCTACCTTCTTAATATTTTCAGTTTGGGTGACATAAGTCTTTGCATCCTTTTTCCAAATTGTTGTTAGGTTGGCATAAAATTCATTAAAATTTTTGAAGCCCATGCTGAGATAAAAGGAAGACTTAGCCGAAAATACTTTAGCGCTGTTGTTTTCTGATTTGCCGGAAACCGACAGTGCTTGTATGTAGGAACTTACGCTATCATTTACCAAACTATAGCCATCTGCTAAAAAAAGATCGTCCTTTAAAGTGCAATCAAAGCCGCTGTAGTGAAGACCTTCAAACAATTCTTTCAAGGTGCTGACATCATCCATGTAAACGCCAAGATATTGATGAAATGTTTTATAATTAATCAATATCCTGAAAAGTCCTTTGGCGGTTGTCAATTGGTTGGTCTCAGTAAATTTCACATCGGTGCCCAACTGACTTTCAGGTACCAGAGCGGCAGCAATCACTTTATCAATTAATGCCTTGTCGTAAGTGCAAACCAGGTAATTGTTGACAAATGCCAGTGACAGGGTTTTCCTTGTTTCGGTATCAAAAAACTCATTAACCTCTGTGTTGAGATATTGCCTAACGGTATATTTATATCCAAACCTTTGGATAAGACTTATAAGGCTGGCCTTCATCACATCCGATTTAGAAGCCTCCTTCATATCGGCATAATACACAAAATCATAATCCTTAGCTTTGGTCATGTGGATGGAAATGAGCAAATGTCTTTGACCAATAAAGGAAAATATCTGCTGGTTCTTGTTAATGATATCATCCATCAGGTCGGCATTTTTGGTAATCTCTGCAAAGGCGGGAAATGTTTTTAAACCCAGCCATAGGTTACTTGTGCTAAATGTTTTCCAGCTATTGATGGGGTCTTCTGCTTCAATCACCATCACCGCATCATTGGGAACGAGGTAAAGGCCATCTGTAAATTTATTGGGCGAGAATTTTATCCAGGCCAGATAGCCTGCAGTGAGGGCAAGCAACACCGCTATGACGATTAATATCTTTTTCATGGGTTAAAGTTTCAAATTTGCGAAAATTATGCGAATTGTTTAAATAAATTTTTGGAGATCCATGGCCACAGATTCCCAGATTATGTTACAATAGGCACTAACCACCAAATAATAACCTCTAGATACTAATCACTTCCCACCCCCTAATACACCCACAACAACACTGGCCGCTTAGCAGCCGACAGTAAACTATCAAGCACTGTCATTGTTTTATTCGAAACAGCGGGGCAGCCCCATCCTTCGGCTGTGCCAACTGGATAACATTCTTCATCCGGAATTGCATTCCATCCATGTAAAACAATGGTGCGTTTATATGCATTGCTGTTCGTGTTTTCTAAACCATGTAAATAATATTTGACATTGATACCCCACTGACTGTAGTCCCTTTTGCCAACTTTGTATTTACCCAAAGATGAGCAGTGACTTTCTGCAGCATTACTAAAAGCAGGCTTATCCTTACTATAGTCATTGCCCCAAGGGTTTACACCACAACCATGGGACACCAGGAAACTGTCTTTCACCTTTTTATTTTGCAGGTCAATGATAAAGCCCCTTTTCTTGCCAGAATGTTGATGGTAATGGATAAAAATAGCGAGACCTGTATCCATTTTTTGCATTTTAACATAAACGAGCGCTTCGTTAAAAGGCAAAATCCTTTTTGGCCTTATTTCGTTTTTTACTGGCTTCAAAATCAATGATTTTATACTCTGCTGCCCTTTTGAGGATAAACACAAAAAACAAAGTAGTAAAAGCACTACTCCGATTAAAAAGAATAAATTCCTTGTTTTCATCTAATTATTAACCAAATATATGTTTTGAACTCAAGGAAAGGTAAATTATTGTTAAACGATTAAAAAAATCGATAATTAAGTTACTTTTCAAACAAGAATTTTTTTGGAATTTATCATATAAGAGATAATAGTATCTTTAACTTGTGGCCCACTGGGCGAGCAGATTCTGAATAAATCTGCTTTCAGAGCCAA
>JBBQIF010000193.1:0-6138 GCA_038324665.1 Bacteroidia bacterium | reverse complement strand
TTTTTGGTTTTTGTAAAATTTTATATGTCATAATTAAACTATTTATATCCATTAAGACGAGATTTTTAAAAAAAATGTGACATACATGTAAAAAAAAATCCGATTAGTAATTAATTACAACGATATGGCTTTTGACTTTAAAATAGTCGAGATTATTAAAAATGAGTTTGATAAAAGTGTAGTAGAAATGCTAAAAAGGAACTAGAATTAGCAGTCAGTTAAGCTGGGAGGTGTTAAAGTAGATTGCCGCGTAATTATTCGCTTCATAATTTTCGAGGGAAAGATTACTATTCTTTAGTGCACTTATGAATATGCTCACCTTATCTCAACGCAACTGAATAGATAGCCCTGTAAATGTACCATGCATTCACACAAATATATAAAATGAATAATGTCCTACCTATTAATTTGTTATAGTTGCCTGCTTGCTCAATTTTATTCTCCTTGATCAATTTTGTTGTCATAACCGAAGTTGCAATGACCATGAAAATATAGAATAGTGTATAGCCATGCAATGAATCAACCAAAGTAAAGGTATTTGACTCTGGCAAGGCGGAATCAATTATATATTTATTACCAATAACTGCAAAGAGCGCACCAACGCATAACGCTAGTCGGGAATCTAGCTTACTGGTAGGTATATAAAAGCAAATACTTGCGATTAGGAAAGAAATATACATGCCCAGAAACAGTTTAAAAAATAATTCCCATGAATCGCGGTGAACTGCAATAATTACTTTAAAAGCACTATAGGCAGAATGAGGCTTATCCAACGCAGGATCACCAAAGGCAGTCTCATAATCCTTTAGTTCCGACTTGATGATAAAGCTGTCCTTTTCCCATTCCGTCAAAAAATATTTGCCATAATGCTTGCCAAAAGTATCAATCGCAAAAATCAGTTCACTAGCATCGTACATTGAATTCTCAATACTGAATCGCAATTTTTGATGGTCGAAGGGAAAGTGGTTTATTCTCCAATCGCCTTTCATTACACACTGCAACTTCATAAGCATATAAATTGTTCCATCCACAAGGGTATCCACGGTTGTGTACGATTTTTCAAAAGTTTTTGCATTTGGCACCTCAAGATTCTTTTGAAAATCGAAATCAAGACGCTTGTATTTTAACCAAAGCCACAGGTTCATAGAAAATTCCTTCTGCCTGAAATCTATATTATGAACACTCGTTACATAAATACCGACTTTAACAGTATCAGGTGGCACAGTTTTACCGTGTAAAGATGAAATGAAAAATGAGATATTGGCAACAAAGGCTAAAAGGAACAATATTGTTTTTTTCATTACATTGATAGCCATTATAAACTATGAGGTATTTAATGTAAACAATCCGAAAGGTATTTGGTTTGAATCACGTCACCTTTATTATTTGTTCTTTCAGATCAATAAACAATAAATATATTTGCATCTAAAACAATAGTATATTTTTAAATCTATTCATTAATAAAGCCATGGACACCCAAGAAAAAACAAGTTTCAAGAATTCTTTTGGAACAGTCTCTAGCCAAAAAGTGATGCTTACCATAAAAAGTGGCACTGAGGAAATCCTACTAAAAGATATTGCCGATATTTCCTTTGAAAGGAAATTCCCTTTATGGGTCAATTATTTTGTGCCTGATGCCATTATATTATTTGTTGTACTGAAGATGACCGGCGACCGTCAATCTATTATTCCGGCTTTGCTGGTGGGCATGTCCCTCATCTTCCTTTTGATCATTGCCTTTTACTATATCGGCAGCCACCAAATTGTACTGACGCTCAGAGACGGAAAAAGAAAATCTATTCGTGTGGAAGTGACAAGTGAGGAGAAAGGCCGAAAGTTTGCGAATGCAATAGAGCGGGAAATGGAGCAACTTGCAAACCAACAGTAAGTAGGAGGGGCAATCACAGTCCTTAGTAGGTGACTCATACCTATTAATGGCTCAACCGAAGGCAACGCATAGCTTAATGTTTATTTAATATACCGGCCTATATTGCTTTGCAATTCTTTTTTCAGGTTCCTTCTCCAATAGATACAAAGTAAATAGGAAGGTCCACTCCATTGGTTTTATTAAGATATATAAGACATTCGCAATGGTCTTAACCTTGCTCCATTTTTCAATGGGTATTTGCAGGTCGTCGTAAAATTTTCGGAGTACCTTTTGGGTTTTTGGCGCACGCTCTATCAGCATTTCCTCGAAAGCATTACACACCTTTAATTGTCGGGTCACTTTTATAAGTTGCCCATGCCTGTGACCAATATGTATAGGTCTTACCAGTTTCGGACTGCCAAAAGCGGCAATGGTACATATATATTCAGAGTTTCCATAACTAACACAATCCTGGCACCTGCCATGACCGAACAACCCATCATGACTTTCTGTAAATGTTTTGATAATATCATCCGGTTCCTGACCCAAGAGCATAAAAAGACACTGCACTAGTGTAATGAATAATGGGAAAGTAAGAACCTGGGCTAAAACAGCATACCTGCCGAAATACAGATTATGTAAAAATCTATACATTAGCCCTTTATTTTCTCTTTCCTTAAATCTCGATTTATTAAGCTGCAATACGCAGTATAATTCTACTGAGAGCAATATGACAGCATAAGCTAGTGCAAAGATTGGTAATGCGAAGAAGGTGAATGGGAAGAATACACCACCCAAAAGTGCCATAGGAAACAAATGAATAAATTCCACTACAAACAAGATAATACCTGTCCCTAATGCCGATGGGATGATGACCAATAAAAGCGGGCCGCTATGGTACTTATATCTTCGTGAAATAAAATAAAATAGTATGCTGATTCCGGCATATAACCAAAGGCTGCTGATATAATCCCAATCCAGTAATTCGAACTCCGTTTTGATCATACACAAGGAGCCATAACCGAGAGACATTACCACCACTAAAAACAAAATCTCATTTACTTGAATTGGATACGTTTCCTTTTCAAAATTGGGACTTAACATCCTTTTGCTTTGTTTGATGGCAGGAAGAATAAACCCATAGATACCAAGGCCAAAGAAAATTGGCAAACCAATTATTACGATAACTAACATAGGCTACAAACATAGCCAACCTACAAATTATAAAAGCGGCTTAAAGGTAATAGGAATATACTTTTCGACTGAAGCAAATAAAAGAGGGATACCATAGCAAATTAAAGAGATAAGCTATTCGATTCTTACGACGGAGGTTATGTTAATGCTAAATAACAAGCCTGAATCATCTTATCAATTTTTTCCTGGTTAAGGGGTTTGCTGATAAAGCCCTTTACCTCTTGATACGCACAGGATTTCTTGTAATCCTCAAGGTCTATAGATGAAGATAGCACAAACAGGCATATTTCCTTTCCGGCATCTAGCTCATGGAATTCATTCAGGAATTGGTACCCATCCATTCCCTCCATACTCAAGTCGAGCAATATTAAATCAGGCAACTTGCCGTTGTTAGCAATAACAGATTTCAGGCGGTCTATAGCTTGTTGTCCATCTGTATATGTTTCAGTGCTCAGGCAAGTGTTTGTATTCCTGATCATTTTACCTGTTAAATAGGTAGTTATCTCATCATCGTCTATGGTATAGGCAAGGTCAAATTTATGCATAATAAAAACTACTAAAAAAAACTAAAAATATATTGAGGTGGTTGTCCCTAATATACAATATTACCAAAATTGCTTTTACTAAAACAGCCGAATAGGTTGAACAGGAATTATTTCATGCTGAACCTGACCATTTTATTGCTAAACTCTTAGAAATAAAATTGGCAAATCTTTGTAAACAAATGGGTTTTTAGAAGTATCAGTTATAACTTAATGAACTTTTGAAGACGTATCATTTTTTCTGATTTTAGCTCCAAAAAATAGACCCCATTTTCAAATTGGCTAACATCAATATCAACAGATTCACTATCTGTCATTGAATGATAAATTTGCTTTCCGGAATAGTCACTTATCTTTATCAGTAACCTTCCGAATTTATTCTTGACATTAAGTGTAGAACTTACAGGATTTGGGTAGATTAAAAAGGGATCAAGTTGTAAGTCTTTGATGTCAGAACTCAATTCCGTCTGATAGCGCACTAATGCAAAAAGGCTTTGTTTGGGACTATTTAAATAGCCTACAGCTATTAATCGTCCATTTGGTTGTAACACAAGTGCCGAAATAAGACCCGAAGGTACTGATGGATTGCGAACAATACCACTGTCTCCCCATGAATAATCGATGTTGCCATTGGAATCTACCCTCACAAGGTTATAAGCAACATTGGAATTACTCCAACCTGTAAAGATAATCTTTCCATTCGGTTGCAAGCAGATAGCCCCACCGTTATCAGAATTTTTACTCAACTGAAAAAATTGTATCCCATCCCCGCTGAAAGTAGAATCAATTGTACCATCACTATTGTATCTAGCAATGGCAATATCTATTTTGCCAATGCGACTAGCACTGCCTGTTGCCAAAATTTTTCCGTTTGGTTGAATTACCATGCTGCTTATTATATCATTACTTGCACTCCAGGCAGTGGTAACTATACCATCTTGACTAAAACTACTATCTAGCGAACCATTGGTATTATAACGCACAAGGGCGAAATCACGATTAGTTGTGGAACTGATAGAATTACCAGCCGCTACTATTTTACCATCATCTTGAATCGCTATTGATGAAGCAATATCCTCACTGGTACCAACCGCTGTTGTAACAATTCCATCTCCGCCAAATGTTGTATCGACCATGCCATCCATATTATAACGAATTAAAGCAAAATCAGGAGTGCTCCCAATATAAGCATACCCTGCAACTACAATTTTACCATCTTTTTGTAAAGCCATGGCATTTAGGTTATTATAAGATACACCAATAGGTGTAACTGTTATACCATTGGTCCCAAAAGTGCTATCAAGCTTGCCATTGGCATTGTATTGCGCTACAGTAAAGTTATTGTTTGTACCCAAAACTGAATTGCCTGCCACCACAATTTTGCCGTTCTTTTTAATTGCCACGCACCTTAACACATTATTATTAAGTCCAGTATGCGTTGTTACTGACCCCTTTTTATTGAAGGTGCTGTCCAGACTGCCATCCTTATTATATCTGGCAATTGCAAAATCATCATCGACTACAAAGGCATAGCCGGCTACTACAATCTTACCATCATTTTGCAATGCTACAGCATAAGCTGATTCTGCGGCTGAATCAATATTCGTGGTCACTATCCCATTTTTCCCGAAAGTACTGTCAAGTTTGCCGGCGTACTGGGCCAAAGCAGTCATGCTGGAAATCGCTGTAATGAATAGAAAAAGTAGGTTTTTTTTCATAAAGGCGTTATTTAAATGAATATTATTGCATAGCTTATATTTCAGGCAGGAGAAATCATCTGGCCAGATTATCTAGAACTAGTATTCAGCACAAACTTAATAATTTTCACTTAAATAAAATACAACAATGTGGCAATTTTGCATTTTTTGACTAAGAACCTGCATTCTTTTTACCGCATGCGACCATGAGACCCTAAAATAAGGTGCAATTTACACGGTTGCTACTGTGTTTCTATTATCAACAGCGCTTGTATTGATAAATTCTGTCATTTTTACAAGGTGATAAATATCCCTTATCAACATACTCTTTGTCCTTTCGAATGTTTCATGTTTTAGAGATTCACTTACATGGGTGTTCAATATTGATTTGATCTCAAAGCTCATGACATGGAGGTTGCTAAAATAGACTGACAAATCACCTAGATAAGACATTCCGGGCAGCATAGCGGAATACAATAACAGGATACATTTCAATTTTTCGTGCGCGCCCTGACTGCTGGATAATGGTATTTCCGCAAATAGATTTTTTAAATTTTTGGCATAAAAGTCCATGGTATTTTATAGTTTAGTTTGTACAAATATACAAAACTAAATCTCATATTTTAAAGAAAATCTTGATTTATTATTTTGACGGCAACCCGCACTAGTATTATATACTCATAGTATTTTTACTTGATTTATTATCTTAAAAAACAACATTGGTTTCGGTACGATTTGTTATGGATCCTATGGTCTTTGTAAATTCGCATTATCAAAATATCGTAGCTGTTTACAAAAGATGTTTCGTAAACTTTTTCAATTTCCATTAATAGGCATG
>JBBQIF010000192.1:0-6164 GCA_038324665.1 Bacteroidia bacterium | reverse complement strand
TAGAAAAGTATGGCCTCGAAAAAATAAAGACCATAGGCGATGCCTACCTTGCAGTTGCCGGTTTGCCACACGAAACAGAGCATCATGCTCAAAACGCGGTAAAGGCTGCCTTGGAAATTCAGGAATATATAGAAAATAGTGGCAATGAATTCCGCATCCGGATTGGAATTAATTCAGGACCGGTGGTGGCAGGTATTGTTGGTGTTAAGAAATACGCCTATGATATTTGGGGTGACACTGTAAATACTGCAGCCCGCATGGAAGAAAATAGCGAACCCAGTAAGATCAATATTACAGGGGCAACTTTTGAATTAATTAAAGACAGTTTCAAATGCAGGTATAGAGGGAAAATTTTGGCCAAAAATAAAGGTGAAATTGATATGTACTTTGTTGAAGGGAAAAATTAAAACTTGTTTTTTTTACTTCATATTCTTTGTTCCATTAAATATAGATCAAGGCCATTTGCCCAATAATCCTTTTCTGTATTAATAATATGGTACCCCAATTTTTCAAAAAACTTGTACGCATGTTGGGAGGTCCTGATAATTAAACTTTCAACTTTCGGGTCAGTCTTTAAAATTTTTAAACAATGTTCAACTGCCCTTTTTCCATGCCCTAGTCCGGAAAAATCTGGGTGTACAAAAATCCAGTTGATGCGGCCCGACTTATCGCTTTCCCGAATCTCATATCCAACACCTCCAATCAACTTGCTCTCAAATTCAATAGCCAAGTAAGTGTCGCCCATTATTTCCAAATATCCAATATATTCATTGAGTTCTTTAGAGTCGAAAAATTCAGGTATATTGAGATTGAATATTTCAATGAGCTGTTCCTTGTCGGAATTATTATATGGGCGCACAAAGTTTAGGTTAGTTTAAGATTATTAATTCTAACAATTGCAAACATACTTAATAGATCCAGAATTTGTGCAATATTGGTTGTTTACGCAACTCTTCTCTAAAAAATTTACAAATTACATTCACCAATAAATCAAATACTTACTGAAATATTTGTCGTTTATATTATTCTTCATGTCGTGTTTGCTTGTCTATATGTAATGTATACTTTACTTTTGAATCAAATTATTAACCATCAATATCATGCAAACAAAATTTTTATTTCCGTTTAAACTTAAAAAAATCGGCTGGGTATTTATTTGCATTGCAGCCCTGCTTATCACTTTTTTCACAGTCTTTAGTGAAAACACTTTTCTAACAAATGTGCCTGTATTTTACGTTTACAAGTCGAACAACCCTTTTGATCAGGTGACCCTAGAAAAACGGATGTTTTCTACCACTTACGATGATGTTCGCTTTGAAGTAATTACAACGCTCTTTGTATTGGGTTGCCTTTTAATTGGTTTCTCTAAACTTCGCACTGAAGATGAGTTCACGATGAAATTAAGGTTAGAATCATTGCTTTGGGCGATGTACATCAATTTTAGTATTTTCCTGTTTTCCGTGCTTTTTATTTACGGGTTCGATTTCGTTATGATTCCCTTCTACAGTTTGTTGGCATTTTTAGCCATCTTTATTCTAAGGTTTCACTATGTACTCTATAGAGCAAAAAAAATATCAGCTTATGAAAAATAACCTTAAAGTAGAACGCGCCATTAAGAATATTACACAGGAAGATCTTGCGAAAATTATTGGTGTATCACGGCAAGCCATTAATGCCATTGAGCTCAATAAGTATATCCCTTCTACAGTTCTGTCTCTGAAGTTGGCGCAATATTTTGGTAAAACGGTGAACGATATTTTTACACTGGAAGAAGTGGACTGACTACTAAATTAATAACAGCCGCAGATACACTGCTTAATCCCCAAAAATTAGCTTGTGTAAGCCTATCAGAAGGGAGATAACACCAATAATGGCGAATACCAGAACTACTGTCATGCTGAACACCGCCGGAAAAGAGTAAAATATGAAGGCTAATGCCAGCAAGAAACCAGCAAAAACAATAGTAATCACACCGCCAATCCTGCCATCAGTTGCATTCTCATTTTTAATATCCAACTTTTTGTTAATGTCGCGCTTCACAATTGGCATTTCTTCATTTTTTACCTGAAATGAATGATCAATTTTGGATACTATTTTATTTTTTAAACTTATAATTGGCTCTGTCGCTTTATACTCAACATTGGCTGGCACGGATTGCATGGTGGTAGTTATTATCTCTTGCTTCTCAGATATCTTTTGAAATTGCTGAACCTTTATAGCATGCTTTGCATGGTAAATTGCCGGAAGTTCAGTCTTTTGAGAATTATTCCAATCAATACGGAAACCTGAAGAATACCTGCATTTCTGCATACTGCACGAACTCATGACAAACATTAATAAAACGCTGACAGTTGTATATAAATGGATAGCTTTTTTCATATTTCTTTTAATTAGATAAAATTATGGAAGCAAAGATGCCGTTAGAATTATGCTATTGTGTTGTATAATTATCATAAATGATTATAAGATTGACACTTTATCAGAATGGCTATTTTTCTACTCTATTTTGACTATGTTTTGAAATATTTGATTATGTTTCCGAAGATGATATGAAAAGGGCAAAGGAAATAAGCACCATTACAGGTTTCCTTATTAAGCCTGTGAGTAAGGAAAAGTTTGTCGAGATCGTTTCAAAACTTTAGAAGAAGCCATTTATGGCGCTTATATTCATAAATTTATTTTCCAAGTATAATTACATGTAATCAGAATATTTTATAAATTTGAATCCGCTATCTTAGAATTAATAAATTGAGGATATGAATAAAACCATTGCTTTAATTTCTGTTGCCTTATACTGCAGCGCAGTTTATACACAAGGATTAAAAAAATATGCAGATAGTCTTAGGGTCGCGAAACAAATCCCTGAATTAGCATTTGCTGTAATTTCTGCAGACAGTATTTTAGAATTACAGGTATTAGGTTTTCACAGAGCCGACATCCAAAATGAGCAAACCAAGGCTACCCGCGCAGATTATTTCCATTTAGGGTCAAATACAAAGGCAATTACAGGTTTTATAGCTGCCTACCTTGTAGAAAATAAGCAGATAGAATGGACCACCAAATTTTTTGATCTCTTTCCGGAATGGAAGAAAAAATGCAATCCCGCCTATTATGACATTACGCTTGCCAATCTTCTTTCGCATAGGGCAAGGATACAACCTTATACCAATGGATTGGCGTATGACGAGTTGCCAGATTTTAAGGGCAATCGCCAGGAACAAAGGAAACTATTTGCGCAATATATTCTCAATGAAAAACCTGTAAAAGATACCGTAAACAATTACCACTACTCTAATGCCGGCTATAGCATTGCAGCACTTATGCTTGAAAAAGTTTCAGGGAAAACATGGGAGCAATTGACTGTTGAAATTTTGATGACCAAGCTAAATATCAAAGTTAAATTTGGGTGGCCGAATAAGATCAATTTAAACCAACCTTATGGTCACTGGGTGGAGAATGATACCTTAAGGGAAGTGCCTCCAGATATTAAATATAGTTTAGCCATGGGTGAACCAGCAGGCGATATCAGCATGACATTACCCGACTATGCTACCTTCATACAATCTAATCTACAAGGATTGAATGGCATGGATAATGTACTAAAAGCAAAGACCTACAACTACCTTCATTTTGGGTTGGCGGACTATTCAATCGGATGGGCAAATTTTACTGTTAACACAGATCAACTTTCAGAACATTCTGGTTCTGCGGGAACATTTTTTTGTTACACTTTAATGGATAAAAGCAAAAACCTTGCTTATATAATCATAGTTAATAGTGCTACTGAAGGTGCGCAACAAGGGGTTTTCCAATTGTTGGAAAAATTGAGAAAGGAATATGGGAAATAAGCGAAAATTAGGTTGCCTTGCCCTTGGATTTCAAATAATCTTCCCGCATCTTCTGCAGGTCAATCTTTGAACAATCTGCCATTAGGCTACGAACAATTTCTAAAGGCATTTCATCCCCACTTTTGAAATTGATACAACCTTTCTGGAAGTTTGCTTCGGGTAAAAGTGCCTTGTATTTCTTGTGCAAATTTTCTGAGCCATAGATAGGCATAGCATGCAAAGACATATAGTTTTTGCCACTGGCGAGGCCATATTTCATAATACCCTTGCATTTATAGACAATCATCTCCTTGCCCATCATAGGTTCAACTGTTGCAGTTACTTTGACATCCTCTTCCAATATGATATTATGCAACTTTGAAAGTATAGTTTGTCTCTCCGAAGGCTGGCTTGATATAAAAATTTTAACCGGCATAAATATGAATACAAACATATTCATTTTTCCCTTCAATAAAAAAGCAATGGGAATTTAACTGCAGAATGCGCAGAGCTAAAACCTTGCTGAGATCGCACAGAAGAATCTGATAGCATTATTTCATGTTTTTCGAAAACCGGAAACTATAAACCTCTAAAAACCTTACTATTTGTCTACGTTTTGCCTATAAGGAACTTTAATTTACATTTGCCTCTTATAAAATAATTGTATGAAGTCATTATTGCTTACTATTCTCGGCATTATTGCCTGCTATACCATGCAGGCTCAATCTTTCACCAAATACAAGATGCCAACAGGCTTACCTAAAGGAAGGCACAGATTGGTGGTAGATTATCATGGTAATAGGCAGATATTGTTTCCCGTGATACGAAGCGGTAAACTTTATGTCAAAGGCGCCACAGATAGCTTTAAAGCCATAAGTTACGGTTTGTATATTAATGCATTCTATGCCAATAATGGTGACCTTTACTTGGTAGAAAATACGGATACACTATCAAAAGGGTATAAACCCAAATTATTCAAAAGTACAGATAATGGCAATTCCTTTTCTGAAATAATAGGTGTGAGTGGTAGAATTTTTCACCGCGATCATGCAGGTAATCTCTTTTATTCGGTGTCTGGTGGCTTTAAGTATTCTACCAACAGTGGCGGCAGCTTTACAATGGTGAACACACCTGATTCTGCATTTACTGCAGCAATCAATAGTTCCGGTTCGCTTTTTTATATAAATAAAAGCAACAAACTCTTCCGCTCTATGAATAATGGGGGCAATTGGCAAGATATTTCCAAGACCATTATAAATCCAACCTTTCTGGAATTTCATCTTGAAGTGGTTGCAGATACCCTTTACCTCCAATCGGGTTCAAACATTCTTTATACGACTGAGAATGGCAGTACCTGGAATGGTGTAATTGTAAACCAGCTTACCAGCATCGTTACAGCTCTTTGTATAACACCTGACCTCTCCTATTATTGTCTTAGCCCCTACGGCTTCTTCCATACAAATACTCCACAGCTAAAATGGACCCACCTTAATGCGAGCATCGGTCAGGCACAAAATACCATATACAACAATTATATTACTGCTACAGATAGTTTTGTTTGGTTCTTAAATGATACAGGCTATCTGTATTCTCCGCGTACTGGAAAAAATTTAAGTGCAATAACGAAAATAAGAATAGCTGAAACTGTTTCGATTTATCCCAATCCTTCTTCGAACGAGATTTTCTGCATTAGCACAGGTGCAGGAAAAACAATTATTTTGTACAATATGGAAGGAAAGGAACTAATCTGCACTAAACTTGACTCGCCTACTCAACCTATTGATATCAGTACGCTGCCGGCAGGGCTTTATACATGGAGAGTGGGTGGCAGGAATGGTAAACTTGTGGTACAAAAGTAACCATTAGTTATATAAATAGGCATATCCTTACTCTTTGCAAATCATAAAAATTACGGTACTATCCCGAACGTTTTTTGACAAAAAATAAATTACCGGGTTAAGAAATCTTGGTTATCGTTCCCGATTATACCTATATGCAGACTCATTATAAACTATATTTCTTTAATTAATATACAGCATATTTCATTTCCTTCGAGTTTCGCAACCTGAGAATTTATAACATTATGTTTTATCAAACAGGAAAAATTGTTTTAGAACACCTTTTCAAAATATTTTTGACCCCCACGTAGGGGTATTCTATTTCTCTGTTGTCTTAGGGGTATATGAGACAAGTCAGCTTATTCTTTTTATACATTACAAAGTTTGTTTTAAGCTACGGGCAAACAATTACATTGACCCAAACCATTAAAGGTACTGTTATCGACAAAAACCTGCTGACACCAATTGCAGGTGTTAGTATCACAATAGATAACGATAG
>JBBQIF010000191.1:0-6166 GCA_038324665.1 Bacteroidia bacterium | reverse complement strand
TAGGTAGAAATTATTCTACCGGTATCCCTGTAAATTAATTGTGGCATAGTATTACCATACACATCGTATTGATATAAATCCTCTATATATTTAGAACCAAAATTATATTTGCTTAGGACATCATGGTAATATAAAAAACTGTCATTAGGGGAAAAGCACAATCCATCCCAAGTTGATACGTTATATTTATTGAAAGGTGTTTGTATTTTATGCCAGGTATAGGTACTGATCATTTTAGGTTGCCCGAATTTACCTGTTTGCTTATCAAATGTCATAATAAACCTGTTATTTGAGGTGTAATATTGCTGGTTTTTAAATCTGGTGGTGATATCAAAATTATCGTTAAATGCAATGAAATCCCCATTATTGGATAACTGCATTATTGTTACCAATTCAGAGGTACGGAGCAGTGGATTGAGACCGAGGCTGTCCGGAATGACCTGATTGTAAGGGTAATAAAGGCTGTCTAACTTCGAAAATGACCCACCGTAGCCTATTTTGTACGAATAAAAATAATTTTTGGTCCGCAATACTATCACAGGCTGGGCTTGCACATCGCGACAAGCGGAAATGGCCATAATGCCTTCGGTAAACTGCATAGATAAATTTTTTTTGCCAGGTGGGATGGTAAACTGATCCAGGGCTGATTGGTCGCGCCTAATATAAGAGTAATAAAGTGTGCTATCATTAACTCCGTTGGTGTATTTACTCGATGGGTTGCCATAAATAAGTAAATTACTAGTATCAAGCATTAATATATAATTACTGTTAAAGTTATTATAATAGCTTTCCAGTCCATTTCCATTCCCTATTAAAGCGTTCTTTGAATTATGAATTGAATTTCCATTAGTATAAAGTAATGGTAAGCCATTAAAATCCCCAATAGCGGTATTATTTAATCCCCCATAATCGTTTGTCAAACCGAAATAATAGACCAACTTTCCAGCTTTATCAAAAGAGAAACCCTGCCTGTAATCATGCCAGAAATTATTCGTTTGGGCATTTAGCGAAGTGCTAAATACCCAAAGAATAATAAGAAAATATGTACGCTTACCTTTCACTAATTAGAGATCATTAATTTTTGATTTAAGACGTTACCATTAGCTAATTTTACCTTAATAATGTATAACCCTTGCGAGTAATCCTTAAGAGAAATACTTTCAGCATTATTTTGATTAGCGCATTGCTTACTATAGAGCAATTGTCCATGTAAGTTATAAATAAATACTTCCGAAATATTAGCGGATTTACATTCAATATTTACTTGATTATTTGCAGGGTTAGGAAAAATAAGGACAGTTTTAAAGGCATTTGGTGTTTTCGTTACTTTTGCAAGCAGATGATCGCAATCTAAAGTGCAGGATGTGGGAGCATTCGCTGTGCTAGCATTGACAGTACCAGAGGAACTTAAACTAGGATTTTCAATGCTATTTCCTATTGTATATCGATATGTTGTTATTGCAGAGCCGGCATTCCTTATTCTTAATCTTGATCCCGTGTTGCTGGAGAATACATTTCCAGATGCTTTGTTAGTAGGGGATTCCCAAACTGAAGCAGTTGTAACCCCAGTTTTAATATCAATATCAATCCCTAGGTTTGTGAAATTGTTGCAAATTACCTCAACTTTTTGGTCATCTCCATTTAAATTCGTACTGTAGATGAATGAAATACCCCTAACATCGTCGGAACTTGATCTTACTAAACCAGAGGTGTTTTTACAGTCATTATTTTGTAACCTGGAGTGTTCTGATACCGCATCTTCTATGACAATATGATGGACATCTACATCTGCAAATTCATGCTTGTTATTATAAACATCAAATCGTTTACATTCAAACAAATGTACATCTTCAATTAAGGGTGCAGCCGGTACAGCTCCAACACCATTTGTTGTGTTTGCTAATGTATTTGCTGCACATCCGCCAGTTCCAAAGAGTGAATTGTAATTAGATCTTGTTGAAGTTGCACCACCATTTGCCGCAGCCGTATTAAATTCATTATTGTAAATGATTGGTAAATATGCATTTTCCGCATAAATTGAAATCCAATTTTTAGTAAATTTACTTCGTTTTGCCTTAAATGAATTTTCATCAGACCCAGAAGCATCAATAAAAAAGATCCCATAAGATAATTTTCTATATATACAACCGTCACCTGGATTGCCACCTGTGCCATTTTCTGGGCAACCAATTTCATCAGTTACAAAACTTGTTCCACTACCTGTGGCGGTGAAAGTTGCTTGGTCGGCATAAATACCTGTCCCTCGATCATTATAACAATGAACGACCGGATCATTATTTTCAAAAGTACAACCACCAATTCTTGTTTCCCGAATGCCTTCCAAATGTATTCCATGATAAGTGGTGAATGTTGTGTTATCATAACTCCATTTGAATATACAATTATTAAAATAAGAGGCGTTATCTGCAGGGATCGCAGGAAGTGATGGATTAGGATTTGGAAAATATCCTCCATAATAAGTCGTAACACTACATCCTATATCATTATCTTCAAAAGTTACGCCATCTGCCCTGATGATTGCACCATCAATTGACGAAACAGCAACTACTGCTCTGGAAATGCTTCCACCATTGATTTCGACATAAGTTTGAGGGTCACTACCAGTATAATTAGGATAGTCTCTTATCACTCCTCCCCAGGTTGTAGCTGTCGGAAGTTGATCATATTGCGCTACGGTTGCTCCGGCGCCATTCCGAGTGCCGGTTGCTTTGATACCATCCCAAACATCATCAGCAACAGTTGTATAAGTGTTACCCGAACATAATCTACTTGTAACCAGGTTAATAGTTACACCATTTAATATCAAAACGCATCCGGGACCAACAGAAATGTCAGTGATAATCCAACAGGCCATAGAACCAGTAGTTTTATTCGGAAGCATGGATAATGTACCTCCGTTTATAATCAATTTAGTGGGTGTACCAGCATTACTTGTAATACTAATTCCTGTTTCGTAATTTGCGGGAAAAGGTATTCCACCAGTACCCCAAGTAACAGTACCTCCATTATTAATAACGAGAGTAGCTTTTAATTGACTTGGAAGTAACATACAAAAGATTGCTAGAATGCATACTGTAAGATTTTTTAATGGAAAGAATCTTTTCATTTTCCAGATGAAAAAATTTAAACGGTAGGAGAAGGACCTTTCGATCTGATAAGGGGTGGAGTCCGATCCACTTATTGTGCTCTGGGCACAATTTTGTAATTGTTTGTTCATATTGTGTATTTTAAAATAAATCATTTATACACTTCTACCTAAAAAATTAG
This sequence comes from Bacteroidia bacterium, assembly GCA_038324665.1. Classification (GTDB taxonomy): domain Bacteria; phylum Bacteroidota; class Bacteroidia; order NS11-12g; family UBA955; genus JABMMZ01. The sequence goes on along the minus strand of JBBQIF010000191.1, from coordinate 2,878 downwards.
CCTAATCATATAACAAAAAGTAAATTCGATCGCTTGGAATTCTATTATTCAATATATCAAATAAAGCAATTATTTTTCAAATAAGCTAGATTAAAATTTTAATCTATTGAATATCAAGATATTAATTATTGTTATTAACCTCAACTAATGTTTAATCATAAAAGTATAAATTGTTTATGCTTCATAGTGATTTTTTCCCATCATTTTTTATTAATTCTGTTTTTATGACCTCCTTTCTTTTAAATTCTAATTCGATTCAGTTGATTATTCCGGATGAACTGTACCACCGATTCCGGGTGAACTGTACCACCCCTTTTCTGTGAAGATGCATTGCAAAAATAGTATAATTATTTGTTTCTCAAAGAAGATCCTTTTAAATCAAAACGATGTGCTTTTGGAACAATCCGGTCTAAAATGGCATCAGCAATAGTTGGCTCATCAATATAATCATACCATTGCGCTACAGGGATTTGGGAGGCAATAATGGTTGCTTTTCGCCCGTAACGGTCTTCAAGTATCTGCAACAAAGCGAGTTTAACGTCCTGGGAGAGCGGAGCGAGCCCGAAGTCATCAAGGATGATCAGGTCCATTTTTTCCAGGCCATTTAGCATTTTATTGAAAGAGCCATCAATACGTGCGAGAGCCACTTTTTCTAGAAATCGGTTCAGGTTTTGATATAATACTTTCAACCCCTGCTGACAGGCTTGTTGTCCAAGAGCACAAGCCAGATAGCTTTTGCCGCAACCTGTGGCACCCGTTATCAATACGTTCTCGGCTCTTTTAATCCAAGAGCAGTCCATAAGTTGCAAGATGCTTTCCTTACTCAGATTCCTGTCTTTTCTATACTCAATATTTTCTAGCATTGCATCATAACGCAAGCGACTTAACTTGAGTAATATCTTGGTTTTTCTATCATTTCGATCCAAGAGTTCACTTTGTGCAAGTTGGGCCATAAGTTCGTGAGCCGAGGGTTGCTGATGAAGTGGCATTTGGGCTGTACGCTCGTACAAGCTTGCCATGGCATGAAGTTTCAGTTCACGCAGTTGATGGGTTGTTTGTGATATATTCATTTTTATATTGGATTTATTCATAGTGTTGTTTGCCCCTGATATTGGGGTGAAATGGGATATGGATCTGTTGTTGGATTTTGTTTGGCAATGGCGCTTTATCTAAGCCCTTCCTTAATATATTTTCAAGCTGACGGTAACTTATATTGGGTGACAGTAAAGCGCGTTCACAGGCTCTTTCTATACGATCTAAAGGGTATTTGCCACCCAGCCTTAGGACACCAAGGCAAGCATTGTAAGTCTGTTCAATAAAATCTTTTGACAACAACAATTTTGATATAAACTCATGCGTGAAGGGACCTGTTTTTAAGCTTTGAAGTTTAAAATAATCCGCATCCCATCCGCGCTGCTCCTGATAATGGAGGTGATTGGCAGGCATGTGTTCTTTTAGCGTTGTATAACCATAACTCCGGCTGATGCGCTTATGGAAGGCAACCCTGGTCAATTGGTCGTAAATCTCCACTGTATCTTGCGTATAAATGACTTTAAGGGTTTTGCCTATGAGTTGGTAAGGAACACTGTAAAAATGCTTGTCCTGACCTAATTGTACATGGTAATTTCTCTGAACTTTAGCTTTGGTAATACAATGCTTTTCAAAAGCCCTGTCGGGTAAGGCTGCAAGTGTCAGCTTTTCTTCCATAAACAAGTCATGGCGAGTAAATGGCTTGTTCTGGAACCGCATTCTATGATGCTTTTCGAGCTGCTCCAGTATGGCGCTATTGAGTTCTGCCAGACTAAAGAACTGTCTGTCTCGCAATGGAGCATATACACGTCTGTAGGTTATTATCACAGCGCCTTCAACGCTTGCTTTATCCTTGGGTTTGGCTACTCTGGAGGTGGTACAGTTGGTTCCGAAATGAGAGGAGAATGAATTTATTAAATCTGTAAAATCAGGGTCATAGCGATTGGCCCTTTTTACCCCACTTTTCAAATTGTCCATTTTCATATTGCGGGGGATGCCTCCAAAGAAATAAAGTGCATTGTTTAACCCACTTATAAAATCCTCCTGTTTTTGGCTATGCACAGCCTGAACATAGGTATAGCCACTATATGGAAGGATACAGACCAATACCTGACAATCAATTTTCTCACCAGTAGCCGCATCAATAAATGAAAGCAGGTCACCCGCAAAATCCACCATCATACACTCGCCCGGCTGATGCGTAAAATGCATACTTGCATGCTGTGTATTGTTATACTGGGCCAGGTGATAACAAAACTGAGTGTATCCATAACCATCGGGTTTTTCCTTTATATATTCCTCCCATAACAAAAGTCGTGTAACGCCGGGTCTGGTTAGTTCTTTGTTGAAAGCCGTAAGTTGGCCCTCGAGGGCCAACTTACGGCTTTCAATTTTCACCGGAACCCCTTGCCTGGCTTGGGCTATTAATTCAATCAGGGTTTCTTCAGGCAGTGCTAAAGCTTGTTTGTAATCATAACCATAACAGGTTATAATATTAATGTATTCTATTATGGTGCTTCTGGAAAAGCCGGTGGTACGGGCGATACTTCGATTGCTCTCACCTTGTTGTTTGCGACGAAAAATTTCTTGTACTTGATGCATATTTTTTGGTTTATTTGCCATAATCCAAAGATTACGACAATTGCATCATTTTCAAAAAATAGGTGGTACAGTTGAATCCGGAATGGTGGTACAGTTGAATCCGAAATCACTGGTACAGTTCAAACCGAAATAGTGGTACAGTTGACACCGAAATATTCAAAATAATATGAAATTAATAATTAACTCCATAACGATGCTAATAGCAGTATTATCCATCAGTTTTTCATCGTGTAAAAAAGCAGAACCC
>JBBQIF010000190.1:0-6203 GCA_038324665.1 Bacteroidia bacterium | reverse complement strand
GGCACAAGTGGCGATACTATTAGTATTGAATTTAAGTATTGAGTTTCTGACTTCTTTCAAAGTTCCAAACTTAAATAGTAATGTACAATAAGCAAGCCATGCCCCAAATTTCAAAAATTCTCTTTTTAGCCACCTTTCTATTCGTTGCAAACCACAGCATAGCACAAAACTGGAACACTACTGCAAAATTGGATACTATATTTAACAAAAGTGGGCAAATTGAATCAATTAAAAATCAGGATAATTATGAAGACATCCTTTTTATGTATGATACTTCCGGAAAAGTCAGCCGCATTATTTTAACAACTAAAAGGAATGGCAAACAGTATGAGGAGATAACAGAATATTATCCAAATGGAATAGTATCTGCATCCTATTTCTATTGCATAATGGATAAAATGTTTTATGGCAAATCCCAACTGGATAGCACCTGCACAGAGTATTACGAGAACGGAAACATGAAAATCAAATGCGTCTTTATAAAAAACAAATTAAATGGGCAAGCTATACATTATTATCCAAATGGGAATATAGAGTTTGAAACCTATTTTAAAGACGATAAATTAATGAATATAAAATATTACAACAGTAACGGCAACCAATTAAACACTGGAGACTTTAAAGATGGCAACGGCAGACTCATAAATTATGAAGATGGCATTCAGGTATCTATTTGTAGGTATAAAAATGGAAAATTAATAAAACGTAGCTGCGGTTGTAATTAAACTTTTATACGCTGGTAATTGTTAGTATCTTGCCTATCCTTAATATCGAACATTCCCATACCCTAAATTCCATCTTAAATAAATACACTACCATGCAAAATAATGAAGCGGCTCTTAAAGAAAGTTTTGGCACATTATCCGAAACTATTAATGGATTAATGCAATTGGGCTATACCCACGATTTTAATATTCAGGATGAGTGCCTGGTATGCCATCAATTGAAAGTCACACTGTCACCCCAACATTTTCAAATAGATAAAGTGTACCGTTTTGAAGGGGCTTCTAACCCGGAGGATCAATCGATACTGTATGCTATTTCTTCTACAAAATTTAAAATGAAGGGTACCTTGGTAAATGGATATGGCCTTTCGGCCGACGAAACAACTTCCAAATTGATAGAAAAACTACAAACCAATAATAGTAATACCGTGATAGTAGAAAAGGCCAACGATGCCACACCACAGCGGCCAGAAGGCAATCGTGTAATTGATGCGAGCTTAGTAGAAATGAACCTGACTGAGTTTATTAACCAAATAAAGTCTGAACCCACTTGGAGGGAAAGCGACCGCAATTCGGTTACAATATTTAAATCGGACACCATGCGAATTGTACTGCTTGGATTGCATCAAAATGCAGAATTAAAGCCACATAAAGCGAATGGCGTAATAAGTGTTCAGGTATTGGAAGGAAAATTAAATTTTATTTCTGAACACCATAGCACTATTGTTGAAAAAGGACAAATGATAGCATTGCATGCAAATATTACGCATAGTGTAAGGGCTTTAACAGAAAGTTTTTTCCTACTTACTTTGGCAATGAACATTAAGTAAGCAGCGGTAGGGTAGCTGCTAATTGCATCTGTGGCTATTAATTTACTGATAAATTGACTTTAGGCCAACCATCATTAACGTTTTATTAGCAAGGTTTTCACATCAATTATTTATCGGGCAATTACCCTTACAAACTCAAGTTCCAAGTAAAAGATTCCATCGCTTATTTTCTTTTTAATACTCAACTCCGGCCACCTTATAAGTTGGAATTTGCCATTTATTTGATTCAATGTTTTATCATCCACAAAATGAGAATTCTTAAAAACTACCTTTTTATCTGGTTTCGCATTTACGTAGGTTATCTCTTCAATTTCTTTTCCGTTTGAAATTAAAAATTGCAGGAATTTATTGTAGGCCTTGTCTAGGGAATCTGAGGAATGGTAATAATATTTAAGCGAAGTGGAATAAGAATTAATTGAGATATGAATAAGATGATCATAAACACAATCCGCACAAGATATAGTTCCATTACTCTCAAAGGTGAAAATTTTTACTGAATCCGTCCTGGTTTCTATAACGCCGTCATTCACTAGAAGAAAACCGCTTCCCCCATAACCGCTTTCTCCATAATAAAATTCGGTATCACCATATTCAAAAATAGTACTTCTGGGTTTTAGAAATTTGGAATCATATTTTAACGTGTCTTCAAGTTTGTCAAAATCCATTCCCAGATCCAACCCATAAAATATTTTAGCAAGTAAGGTATCGGTTTGTCCAAAGGATTCCAAACTAAAAAGCAAGGTGATGATCAATATGCTGCACTTTAGGTACATTTCTTAATAGTTTCCTTAGCAAATGTATTCATTATAACACATAGAACCAAACCTTAATTCAGCATATCGCCTTCTTCAATAAAATCAAAAATCTAAAATCCCCAAATCCAAATTGCTTTTCTTCTCGTATGTCCCTATAACCATAAAAAGTTATATAAGATGAATAAAACAATTTTCAAAACAATTACGAGGAAAGCCCTAGCAGTCTTTGGCTTTTCTGTCCTTATGTGGAGTGCAGCCTTAGGCAGCAGTCACCGCGAGGCACCGCTTATCTCCAATGATCCATTGGCAGATAACACTGATCTTTACTGTTTTCGCAGTCCTGATAATCCCAACACGATTACCATTATTGCCAATTACATTCCCTTTCAATTGCCAGAAGGTGGTCCTAACTGGACAACTTTTGGACAAAATATTCGCTACGAAATTTATGTTGACAATGATGCTTCTAAGCCGGGAGCTGAAATTATTTACCGTTTTACTTTTTCGCAAGTGAACCAAGACGGTTCCACTTTCTTTAACATTCGCCTAGGTAAACAGAATTTAAAAACAGTTTACAAACTTGAACGCAGTGTAAATGGCGGTATGGGTTTCACTACCATTGTAGCAGCTGGTGTTGTGCCTCCGCCGAATATTGGTGCTCGTTCAATTGAAGCTGGTGCTGGTTTAAACACGACCTATTCTGCATTGGTATCAGGCGCAATTACTACTTCATCAAGTGGTGAGAAAGTGTTTTGCGGCCCTGCTGATGATCCTTTCTTTGTAGATTTAGCTGGTGCCTTCGACCTTGGTAATTTCCGTCCAAAAGGAAATGGAACCAATGCACCTAAAGATGGTGTAGCCCGTTTTAATGTGCATTCTATTGTATTGCAAATTCCAATTACAACTTTACAGAAAACCGGTAAGGATGTTAGCATGGCTACGAGTATCCTTGATGGTGACTTTGTTATTGGAGTATGGGCAGCAGCCAGCCGTCCGCAAATGAGAACGCTTGCTACAGATGGGAGCGAACCAGCAACATCAGGTAACTGGGTACAGGTATCCCGTTTAGGTATGCCATTAACCAATGAAGCTATTATCCCAATTGGCGATAAAGACAAATGGAATGCTACTGACCCTTCAGGCGATTTGCAGTTTGCAAAATATTTCAGCAACCCTGAATTGGCATTGTACATGGATGATTCTAAGTTTGGACTTAATGTACCTTCTCTAAACGAATTACGAGTGCAATCAAAATCTTTAGGTGCTTATGATTTTCGAAATAAAAGAAAAGGTTTATATGGCCTTAAAGGAAATGCAGCCTTAGCTGGCACTGCTTTGGATGATGCTATTTTCGGTACCATCTTATTGCCCGATTCTATGAGTCCAAGAGCTGTAGATATTTTACCGATATTCTATACAGGTGTTCCTAATTTAATTCCTTACCAATTGGCTACCGGCAAAAACGGTAACCCATTAGCAGCTGGAAAGCCGTTCATTAACAACTTCTTACCAACTTTGGGAGATATGTTGAGGTTGAATATGGCTGTGCCTGCTACACCGAGAAATAGTCCAGACTTTAATTCTTTAGGACTAGTTTACGCAGCAGTTTTAGGTTTAACAGATGCAAGGTTCAATACCAATACCAATATCGAAATGATTCCTAATATGGATGGTTTCCCTAACGGCAGAAGGTTAGAAGATGATGTTACGACCATTGAATTGCAAGCAGTTGGTGGCGTTGTATTAGCAGCTATAGGCTTATGGTACGATGATTACAATGGAACAGGTAGCCCGGTAACAAACCGTTTAGGTAAAACTTTAGGTTTCACAGCCGGCCCAACTCAGAATGATGCAGCCTTTAAAACGACTTTTCCTTATGTTGCTGAGCCATGGCGCGGAACAGATTACACAGAACAAGCCCGTTTCTAATAATTCAATAAATTACAAAATTTACAAATAAAAAAATAAAATGAAACCAATTAATAAAATAATATACAAAGCGATCATTGCCGCTTCACTTTTTGTGAATACGGGCCTGATGATGGCTTCCAGTCACAGGGAGGCCCCGCTTGTATCGAGAGACCCCGTAGCAGATAATACAGATCTATACGCTTTTAGGAGTCCCGATAACCCGAACATGATAACGATTATAGCTAACTATATCCCTTTCGAATTGCCCCAGGGCGGACCTAACTGGTCATCATTCGGGGAAAATGTTCGCTATGAAATCTTTATAGACAACGATGCATCCAAAGCCGGTGCAGAAATAATTTATCGTTTTACCTTTACAAAAGTTAATGAGGATGCTTCTACATTCTTTAATATCCGCTTAGGCAAACAGAATTTAAAAGCAACCTATAAGCTGGAACGCAGTATCAATGGTGGTGTATCTTTCTCTACAGTAGTAGCTGCAGGAATAGTACCTCCACCAAATATTGGCCCACGCTCCATACAAGGTGGTGCTGGATTAGCAGCCGCTAACTATAAAGCATTAATGACTGCTGCTATCACAACTTCAAGCTCAGGCGAAAAAGTATTTTGTGGTCCAATTGATGATCCCTTCTTTGTAGATTTAGGTGGTGCATTCGATTTAGGTGGATTCAGGAAAACTGGTGCAAGAGATGGCGTTGCAAAATTCAATTGCCATACCATTGCTTTACAAATCCCGATTTCTACTTTGCAGAAAAGTGGTAAGGATGTAAGTATGGCAACCAGTATTTTAGATGGTGATTATGTTATCGGTGTTTGGGCAGCAGCAAGCCGTCCTCAGATTGAAACTTTAAGTACTACAGGCGCTAACCCAACATACAGTGGTAACTGGGTGCAGGTATCACGTTTAGGTATGCCATTAACTAATGAGGCTGTTATAGCCATTGGCGACAAAGACAAATGGAATGCAACTACACCAGCAGGTGATTTACAGTTCGCACATTATTTCAGCAATCCTGAATTGGCTTTATACATGGATGATTCACAATTTGGTGGAGCCGTTCCCGGTTTAGCTGATTTAAGGATACAAAGTAAATCATTGGGTTCTTTTGACTTCCGTAATGGTAAAAAAGGACTATATGGTTTGAAAGGTAACCCGGCTTTGAATGGAACAGCGCTTGATGATGCGATCTTTGGTACCATCTTATTGCCCGATTCTATGAGTCCAAGAGCAGTGGATATTTTACCAATATTCTACACTGGAGTGCCAAATCTTATTCCTTACCAACTGGCTACAGGCAAAAATGGTAACCCATTAGCAGCAGGAAAACCATTCATCAACAACTTCTTACCAACTTTGGGAGATATGTTGAGGTTGAATATGGCTGTGCCTGCTACACCGAGAAATAGTCCTGACTTTAATTCTCTTGGTTTAGTTTACGCAGCAGTTCTTGGATTGACAGATGCAAGATTCAATACCAATACCAATATCGAAATGATTCCTAATATGGATGGTTTCCCTAACGGCAGAAGGTTAGAAGATGATGTTACTACCATTGAATTGCAAGCAGTTGGTGGCGTTGTATTAGCAGCTATTGGCTTATGGTACGATGATTATCCGGGTACAGGAAGTCCTGTTACAGCTCAATTGGGTAAAGTATTAGGATTCCATGCCGGTGTTACAAAAAATGACACAACATTCCAATCCGCTTTCCCTTATGTGCAACAGCCTTGGGCTAGTTTCAGAGGTAACTCTTATGCTGCTCCTCAACTACCTTCATCTGTAAAAAGCCTGAACATAGGCAGCAGGAATGGTATGATAGCGAGCAATTATCCTAACCCATTTAATGGTAATACCACCATCAAATATAACCTTGTTTCAGGTTCTAATGTAACTGTAGAAGTGTTGGATATTAATGGCAAGTTGGTTGCTACCCTTGTTAATGACGAGAAACAGGAAGCAG
>JBBQIF010000189.1:0-6312 GCA_038324665.1 Bacteroidia bacterium | reverse complement strand
GTTGTTCTATTTTTCCTGCAGAAAATTATCCTTAAAAACCTATTTCAACTTGGCGTTGGTTATTAATTACGCCTTTTATTTACCGGCTGTCATTAGTGTATATAATTATCTTATCAATAAAGAATTATTTGATGATTTGATTCTGCAATCCAAGCCACTCCCTATTGAATTTGGCTATGGTATCCTGCATATTCAATTTTCCATCATTATGGCTTGTGTCATCTTATTTGGCATTTTGCAATTATACAAGCGATTGAAAAACGGTCAATATGGTTTACCTTTTTATACACTTCTTACAATAGTTATTTTGAATTTTATCTTCATTCATATTCTGAGTGCGCGTACTGGCCTGGTGGCGTTATATGCAGGTATGGCAATATTTTGTGTCTCATTATTTTCCAGCTTACCATTCAGAAAGACCAAATGGGTGTTGGCATCAGTTGTTGTGCTTCCTGTATTGATGTTTGTGGTTTCTTCATCTCTTCAAAACAGGATTAAAAATACAATCCAGGATCTTAAGGTGGTAATCAATAATAAGGATGCGAATGATTTCTCGTTTGCCATGCGAGTTAAGGCCTGGCAAAATGCGACAGATGTAATTAAGAAGAATCCATTGTTCGGTGTAGGTATTGGCGACGCTGAAACTGAAGTATTGAATAATTTTGAAAGAAATAATATTGGCCTCGACCCTGAAAACAGGAAAAATCCACATTTTCAGTTTTTAGAAACTGCTGTACAAAGTGGTTTGATTTGCGCATTCGCATTCGCCTTGATTTTCTTCCTTGGCTTTTTAAAAACAAGTGGTAGATTTAATTTTCCTTTAATAGCCATCCTGTTTTTATTATACGCATCTTCCTGTTTCGAAAGTATATTGGAAAGTCAGAGTAATGTGATTCCCTTTGTGTTTTTTATAGCACTTTTTTTAAATTCTGGGAATGAGGAGTAGGCAGTTAAGAAAAAGTTGGCAATTGGCAAAATGCAATTGGCAAGGTTTTCGGTAAATTGACTAATCTCTCTTTGAAAATAAACCTTATTAGCTAATACCGGAAGATTCCCAACTGCCCTTAACCCCTGTACACTAGCCCCTAAACACTTTCTCTAGCCCCTAACCAACCACTTTCCCTTATATTTGTCACTTGCAATGCAATCTATAAAAAAAGGGGTCATTAACGTTTTTGTTACGAAAGTACTGGTAGCTTTTGCAGGTTTGGTAACGGTTATCCTGACGTCGAAATATTTAGGTGCAGAGGGTCGGGGAGTGGTCAGCTTGTTCACATCTAGTGTGGCCTTGCTACAGCTATTCTGCGATTTTGGCAGCAGTTCTGCATTAATTAATCTTTCCTATAGAATTAATCAACGCAGGTTATGGTTGAGCGCCCTCTTATGGGTTTTCTTTATTAGTTTATTGAGTTATGGCTTTATTTACTTTTTTGCAGATATTGCTTATATTTTCTTGGTGCCTGTTGCAGCTTTTTTTTATTCCATTCTGAATATCCACTGCTTGTTACTCATGGGCAACCGCATGGTAACAAAGCGCAATATTCTGCTTGTGATACAGCCAGTTTTATTGCTTATCTTCTTTATTGCTTATTTTTTTAATTCAGGGTTGGGTGTTGGGGCCTATCCCATTGCATTCATCACCGCCTTATTTATTTCTGTGATGATCTCTTGGCAGTTTATCCAAAATAAATTGCAGGCAGAAAGCCAAGGAAAATTTATATTTGAAAAACAGATTCTTACACAGGGATTTTGGGCACAAGGCGGCCATACGATACAATTCCTAAACTACCGCATCAATTTCTTCCTCATTGTATTTTTCTTGGGAAATGCCGCCTTAGGGGTTTATAATAATGCCATTGTTATTGCAGAATCCTTATGGATATTGGGTCACAGTATGGGACAGATGATGCACATGAAAATACTGAATACAGAGAGTGATATTGAACACAGGCGCATTACTAATAAAATGATGGTCTATAATTTTGCAGGTACAATAGTCTTTTTAATCGTTTTGTTATACCTACCTGCCTCCTTTTGGGAATGGCTGTTCTCCAAGGAATTTACAAGCATAAATGGTTTATTTATCTGGTTGGCCCCCGGCATTATCTGTTTTAGTATCTCTAATATCCTGAACCATTATTTTCATGCCAAGAACCAATTTAAGATCATTGTGTGGTGTAATGCTATAGGTTTGTTGGTGGGATTGGTTTTATGTATTTTCTTTATTCCGGTATATGAGTTGAAAGGAGCCAGTATGGCCTGGAGTGCGGGGTTATTTGTTTCTATGTTGGTGTATTTACAACAATATTGTAAAAAGCAGGATGATGATTAAATAATGGAGATTATAGCTTGTATTTTGTGATATGTACCCTCTTTCTTATTTTCAATCAAGAGGGTTCAGATTTTAGTCTAAAGAATTATCAGCCATAAAAAAGCCCGAAATTAATCCCGGGCTTTTAATTTTAGCGCTTATCGAATGTTCTTTTTAATTCCAACCACCGCCCAATGCTTTGTAAATATTTACCTTGGCATTCATTTGCTGCCGTTTCGTTTCAATGAGTTCAAATTTGGATTCTAAAGCATCGCGCTGGGTTAACAATACTTCCATATAATCTGCCCTTGCTGCTTTAAATAATGTAATAGAAATATCAATGGATTCGGTCAATGCCTGTACCTGGCTTTTCTTTAATGCGTAACTTTTCTCAAGGTTACCGATGTTTGACAATTGGTTGGCCACTTCGATATAGGCCCCTAAAACAGTGCGCTCGTAATTGTACACTGCTTGTATCTGCCTTGAATTAGCTGAATAGAAACTAGCTTTAATAGCATTTCTGTTAATCAAAGGGGTAACCAATTCCCCAGCAAGGGTATATATCAGTGATTGAGGTGATATTAAATATTGGGGATTAAAGCCTTGGTATCCCACACCCGCAAAGATCATTAAGGAAGGATAGAATTGAGCTTTGGCTACCTTAACATCTATTTTAGATGCTGCAAGTAATTGCTCGGCCTGTTTAATATCCGGTCTGTTTTGTAACATATCTGAGGGAATCCCTGCATGGATAGAGTCAGGAATTAAATTTGTAAAATTGGCGGAATTTCTTAAGACAGGTTGAGGAAATCTACCTATTAAAAAATTAAGTCTATTCTCGGTAACTGTGATCTGCTGCATTATGTAGAACTGATGGCTTTTGTTTTTCAGCACTTCTGCTTCGAATTTACGCACTGCCAACTCAGTTACTTTTGCTGCAATTTTTTCATACCTCACAATTTCCAAAGCATTTTGTTGGATTTCTATGTTCTGTTTGAGTATTTCCAATTGGTTATCCAAGGCCATCAATTCGTAATACGCATTAGAGATTTCTGCTATAAGTTGAGTGACCATGAAATTTTTCCCCTCAATACTTGAAATGTATCGGTGTATGGCTGATTTCTTTGCATTACGTAGTTTTTTCCATATATCCACCTCCCAAGAAGCACTGAGGCCCAAGTAGTAATTTGGCAAAGGATCGGGTGTTTTTTTACCGGGCATAATCTCAGTACTAGCATCACTTGCCCCCTGGCTGGTATACCTGCCTACTTTCTCAATACTGGCTGCACCGCCACCTCCAACAAATGGAAGATATGCCCCTTTTCGGGCCCTAATCTCATTTCTGGATATATTAATTTCTTGTAAAAAGATATTCAGTTCCTGGTTATTTTTCAATGCCGAATCTATTAGGGCAGCTAAGTATGGATCTGTAAAATAATCCTTCCACTTTATCTTAGCCGTATTAACAGTGTCTTTTGAACTATTGTAATTCGCAGGCATCTTTCTATTCTCAGTACTGCGACCCAGGTATGGCGTGCTGCAAGCGGTAAATATCAGAATCAGGATTAAGCCCGTGTAATTTAATGTTTTCTTATTTTTCATCGTCTTCTATTTCTTCAGTTATTTGAAATTTATCTATGGCATGCACAAGATCTTCGGTTAAACTACTGTCTTGTTCATTTTTGATCAACTGTCGTCCTTCAGCCAATGAGCCGAAAATATAATACAGTCCAGGTACAATGATTACTCCGAAAATGGTACCGAAAAGCATACCTCCGAGCGCAGATGAACCAATTGTTCGATTGCCAATAGCTCCGGCTCCGTGTGCGAATACCAATGGAATCAATCCTGCAATAAAGGCGAATGATGTCATAAGGATGGGCCTGAAACGCACTTTTGCTCCTTCAATAGCTGCTTCAAGAACTGTTGCTCCTTGATGTTGTTTCTGTACTGCAAATTCCACAATCAATACAGCATTCTTACCAAGCAAACCAACAAGCATCACCAATCCCACCTGGGCGTAAATATCATTTGCCAGTCCCATACCCTTAATCATTAGAAATGATCCGAAAACGCCTGCCGGTAGCGAAAATATTACAGCCAATGGTATAATGAAACTTTCATATTGAGCTGCCAAAACGAAATAAACAAATATCAATACGATGATGAAAATATAAATGGCTTCGTTTCCTCGCCTGGTTTCATCATAAGAAAGTGCCGCCCAATCAATATCAAATCCGTGAGGTAAGGTTTTTGCCGCCACTTCCTGCACAGCTTTGATAGCCTCGCCACTGCTATATCCTTTAGCTGGCCCGCCCCTAATGGCCGCAGTATTATACATATTGTAACGGTTAATTTCATTGGCACCCTGTGTCTTTTTAATTTTCATAAATGCCGAAAAAGGAACCATCTCGTCATGGTTATTTTTTACATACAGGTTCATAATATCTGTAGGAAGTCTTCTGAATTCGGGCGCCGCCTGCACAAATACCTTAAAGAAACGCTGGTATTTTACAAAACCTAGCTCGTATGTACTCCCGACAAAAATCGAAAGTGTATTCATGGCATTCCCTAGCGAAACACCTTTTTGCATGGCGGCTTGGTTATCAAATTCAATCTCATACTGTGGGTAATTGGCGCTGAAAAAAGTGAATAATCCTGTAATTTCTTTCCGTTTTCTCATTTCACCCATAAAGTCATTGGTTACCTTTTCAAGCTGCTTATAATCACCGCTATTTGTTTTATCCAATAATTGTAATGCAAAACCACCTGCTGCCCCAAAGCCCGGCACAGCTGGTGGATCAAAAAACTCGATAGTGGCACCCGGTATTGACTTTGCCTTTTCTTCTAATTCCTCAATAATCTCACTTACCTTATGTTTTCGTTTGGACCAAGGTTGCAGGTTGATAAGGCAAGTGCCAGCATTAGACCCCCTACCTTCGGTAAGTACCTCATAACCCGCAATGGAAGACACGGATTTTACACCCTCTACTGTATTAATAACATCCACCAGTTTGTTGGACAAATCGTTAGTCCTTTCTAAAGTTGAACCCGGTGGGGTTTGAATAATTGCGTAGAGCATTCCCTGGTCTTCGCTTGGAATAAAACCAGAAGGCAAATTAGTACTTATTAGGAATGTGCCAAGGGCGAATACTATAAATAAGCCAATGGTTACAAGCTTTCTATGTGCAATCAATCTTAATAACCAAACGTATTTTCCTGTCAGTTTATCAAATCCCCTGTTAAAAGCGTCAAGCAATCGATTCATCCATGTTTTCTTTCTCGGTTTTCCATGGTTATTCTTTAATATCATAGCACAAAGCACGGGCGTTACAGTCAATGCTACTATACCTGAAAGCACAATAGAAGAAGCCATTGTAATTGAGAACTGCCTGTAAAAGGTACCCACAGGCCCTGACATAAATGATACTGGAACAAACACGGATACCATGAGCAGGGTGATGGCAATAATGGCTCCGCTAATCTCACCTATCACTTTCCTTACAGCATTATAAGGAGATAGATGTTCCTCTTCCATCTTTGCATGCACAGCCTCAACAACAACAATTGCATCATCTACTACAATGCCTATAGCTAATACAAGTGCAAATAATGTTACCATATTGATGGTAAGTCCAAAAAGTTGAATAAAAAGGAAAGCACCAATCAGCGAGATGGGAACAGCGAGCGTAGGAATGAGTGTAGATCGCCAATCGCCAAGAAAAATAAACACCACCAATGCCACCAATATAAAGGCATCTCTCAAAGTATGAATAACATTTTCTATTGAAGCATCAAGAAAATTGGAAACATCATAACTGATTTCATAATCCATCCCGGGTGGGAACGTTTTTTTCAGTTCTTCCAGTTTTTCTTTTACTTTTTCGATTACTGCACTGGCATTACTTCCATAGGTTTGTTTTATTACTAATGCTGCGGAAGGATGCCCATTCATACTGGAATAAATATCATAATATTCGCTTCCTAATGCAACCGTAGCC
>JBBQIF010000188.1:0-6345 GCA_038324665.1 Bacteroidia bacterium | reverse complement strand
ATTACAATTTAATTGTTGGAAGTAGCAATTTAACGGCAAGTGCATTAACAGAAAATAAAGAATGGAATCTAAAAATTAGTGGATTAAGGTCAAGTGAAATTGTTGACAAATTATTATATGAATTTAACAATGATTTTAGAAACGCAATATTCGTAACCGATTCATATATTGAAAGATACCAAGAAATTTATGATAAACAAAGACTGGTTCAACAAGCATCGAGTGAATTCAATGTTGTTGATGAGGAAGTAAATCCAAATTCTATGCAAGAAGAAGCATTGCTGAGTCTCGCTCAATTGAGAATCGAGAATAAGAACAAGGCATTAATTATATCTGCAACAGGAACAGGCAAAACTTACCTTTCTGCTTTTGATGTGGAATCGTTTAATCCCCAAAAATTATTATTCATTGTTCATAGATTTAACATTGCAAAAAAGGCTTTAGAATCATTTAAACAAATTTTTGGAGGGAGAAAAAGGTTAGGTTTTTATTCTGGGAATAAAATGGAATTGGACGCTGATTTTGTTTTTTCCACTGTGCAGACAATTTCCAGGGAAAATCATTTATCAAATTTTGATAGGAACTTTTTTGATTATATTATTATTGATGAATCCCATCGTTCGAGCGCAGACTCTTACCTTAAAGTGATTAATCATTTTACACCTAAGTTTTTGTTAGGTATGACTGCAACACCAGAGCGTTCTGATGGCAATGACATATTTAGTCTTTTTGATCACAATATTGCCTACGAAATCAGATTAAACAGGGCAATGGAGGAAGATATGTTAAGTCAATTTCATTACTTTGGAATCACTGATTTAAAAGTAAATAATGAAACAATTGAAAGCACCAAAGATTTTAATTTATTGGCTACTGATGAAAGGGTGAATAAAATAATTGAGAAAGCAAAGTTTTATGGAACTGATAATGGAATAATTAGAGGCTTGGTATTTTGTTCAAGAAATGAAGAGGCTAAAAAGTTATCATTAAAGTTTAATGAGCGTGGTTTTAAAACCGTTTCATTGTCAGGGGATAATTCTGATGACGATCGTTCAAGAGCAATTCAACTATTGGAATCGAATGATCTTAATGAAAAGCTAGATTACATATTTACAGTTGACATTTTTAATGAAGGCATTGATATACCCAAAGTTAATCAAATTTTGATGATACGACCTACGGAATCAGCTATCATCTTTGTACAACAATTGGGTAGAGGTTTAAGGAAAGCTGAGGGAAAAGATTTTTTAACAATTATTGATTTTATTGGAAATCATAAAAACAATTATTTAATACCAATAGCGCTTTATGGGGACACTTCTTACAACAAGGATACTTTAAGAAAATTAATTTCAGAAGGGAGCAGGATGCTCCCTGGCTCATCTACAATTAATTTTGATGAAATCTCAAAGGAAAACATTTTCAAATCGATAGACTCAGCTAACATGCATATTCTATCAGATTTAAAGAAGGATTATCAACTTCTTAAATATAGGCTAGGACGAACGCCGATGATGATGGATTTCATAAAGAGCGAATCTAGAGATCCATTTTTATTTGTTGAATATTCTAAATCATATTTCAATTTTGTGAAAAAAATAGATGTTGAGTTTAGTAAGTCATTGGATAAAAAAAGTGGCGAACTTTTGGAGCTTTTCTGTACAGAAGTTAACAACTCAAAAAGAATTGAAGAAAGTTTTATCCTTAAACATTTAATAGAAAAATCAGAATTAGATATTGAAATATTTCGCGATTTAATTTCGCAAAAGTACCATTATTTGTTAACTGAAGCCACTATTAACTCTTGCATTTCTACAATTAATTTTAGTTTTGTACGTAAAAAGGAGAACATCATTTATCGAGAAAGAAATATACTAAAATTTTATCCTGAGTTTAAAAAAATATTGAGCAATCCCATATTTAAGGACTTCTTATTAGATTCTGTTAACTATTCTATCCAAACTTTTGAGAAATCTTTTAATAATACCTACTATAAAAATGGGTTAGTGCTCTATAATAAGTATAGTCGTAAAGACGTTTGCCGGTTATTAAACTGGGAAAAAGATGTTAGCAGTACAGTTTACGGCTACCGAACAAATAATAATGTTACACCTTGTTTCGTGACTTATCATAAATCGGATGATATTGAGGACTCTATCAATTATAACGACCATTTTATTAATCCTACAGTTTTCGCTTGGGAATCAAGATCAAATAGGAAACTGAAAAGTAAAGAAATACAAGGTGTAATAACCTCAGAACGTATTTTACTCTTTGTAAAGAAAGAAGATGCGGAGGGAACTGATTTTTATTATATGGGAGATGTATCAATAATACCAGACTCCATCCAACAAAGTGCCATGCAGATTTCAAAAAAGCCCGTTGTGCATTTTAGATTCAAATTGGAACAACCTGTCATTGAAAATTTATATAACTATATCACTGCAAGAACTCAGAAAGCATTAGAAGAGAAAACAGAATTTGAAGAAAATAATTCAATTAGTATTGAAAACATAAGACTTAAGCATACTATTCCTTTATTTAATTTTTATGCGGCTGCGGGCAGTTTTAGTAAATTACAATATGAAAAGGACTATACAGAAATTGTAGTTGATGAGAAGTACACTTTAAAAGACGATTATTTTGCTTGTAAAGTAATTGGAGAATCAATGAACAAAAGAATTCCAAATGGTTCAATCTGTCTTTTTAAAAAATATTTTGGAGGTTCTAGAAACGGGAAAATAATGCTACTTGAAAATAGAGATATTCATGATCCAGATTTTAATTCGGCTTTTACTGTTAAAACGTATTCCAGTCAAAAATTTGTTACGGAAGAAGGCTGGAAACATACTGCCATTGTTTTAAAACCTAATTCATATGATGAGAGTTTTAAAGATATTGTGATCACGGAAGAAAATGCTACTGAAATAAATGTTATTGGCGAATTTATTGCAGTTTTGAATTGACCCATTTGTTGCTCTATCTGTTCAATTTGAGCTTCGCTTAATTTTGGATTATTTTAAAATTGATTATTCAGCGTTACCGCAAAGGATACTCGATATAAATCTTGAGCTTATTCTGGAATTCTATTTTCCTAGAAGATTGCGAAAACACTGTTTTGGCAAAGTGTAAATTGGCCATATAATTTCCAACTAGATCCAATTCCAATAATTATTCCCCACAATTTCCAATTTTATTCTACATTTGAAAATATTATTTCATTTAATAATGAAACTCATCAACAATTTTCGGTTACAGATACTATGGATACTATTGTTCCTCACCTCATGCGATTGTGGTCGGCATATCACAGCAACGGTGGTAGATAAAACGACAGGGCTGCCAATAAAGAATGCCAGTGTTTACTTGCTGAATTCTAAATCCACCACCAACACAGATAGTAATGGCAATTTCATTTTCTGGGTAATTGAAAGCGGGTTTCAATGTTTTTGTAAAACAAAAAAGGAAGTAGCTATTACAAAAGAAAACTACCAGTCGCAAACTGTGCCTGCCAAAACACGAAAAATTGAGTTGCAATCGCTCTCAAGTTTAGCTACAGCTGTTGTTTCTTTGACCGACCTTGAGCTTGTTAAATCTAAATTAACAGGTGTCTGGGTTTCGCGGCTGGATGATGCTGATAGCACCAAACACTTCATAACTTACAGCTTTGATAAAGGCACCAATACAGGGTGGACAAGCAATTCCCCCGGTGTGGAATCATCCGCACCTACCTTTACACTTATGCGCAAAGATGGCAAAACTATTATGCATTATTACGGTGACATTGATATAGAAATCATTGAACTGACAGACAAAATATTGAAGACCAAGGAAGGGGACGGTCCTGTTTTTGTACGGAGGCGGGAGTAAGTAAACTGAAGCTTTTTTTTGAAGTATAAAATGGCGATTGTGTTGAGCAACATATCCCCAACTTTCTGTGTCTACCGGTCATAATGAAAAATTATTTTAACACTAATTTTTTGGATTTCTTTGATGAACTATCAAAAAACAATACCACAGAATGGTTTAATGATAATCGCAAACTATATGAATATGAGGTGAAAAAACCTTTTGCTGTTTTTGTGGAAGCAATGATCAGGAACATCCAAGAATATGAACCTGAAATTATGATTTCACCTTCGGAAGCCATATTGCGCATCAATAAGGACATACGTTTTTCAAAAGATAAGACACCATATAGTACACATGTTGCAGCAAATATATCGGTGTATGGCAAAAAGAACAGAGCATTCCCCGGCTTTTATTTCCAATTGTCGCATGAGGGGTTGCATATCTATGGCGGGGCCTATGTGGTAGAAAGTACCATGCTGCCAGGTATAAGGCATTATATTGCAGGTAATCTCAAAGGTTTTTCAGCAGCTTATAATGACCAGTTATTTAAAGAGAAGTATGGCACAATACAGGGTGAACAGAATAAGCGCATTCCTCCCGAGTTTCTTTCAGTGCAAGAAAAAGAACCATTAATTGCCAACAAACAGTTCTTTTATACCGCATCTTTAAAACCCGATATCATCACCTCTACTGAACTTACCACCCAATTAATGGCCTACTACTTGGCGGGTAAAAAGGTGAATGATTTTTTCAAATTGGCATTGATCAGTAGATAAGGGTTACAGATGAGTTGATTATAAGTTAAATAAAGATCACCGTGAAAAAGGAAGGAGTCATATATCTTGACAACTTGATCTTTTCTAAAGATTTAAATGTCGGGAATCAACTACCTAAGAGTCACCTTAGAGCACCTGAGAATGGGTTTCCTGAGGTGTTCTAAAAAGTTTATAATCAAACTTACTTTCGACAAAAGCAAGACTTTATAAGCAACCATTTTTAAATTTATTTAAAAAAAACTTACGTGTACTTAGGTGACTTAGGTGGTTAAAAGGTTTTAAGTTAAAGACTTAAATATAGGGGGAATTAACCACCCTGTATCAACCCTGAATCAAGTTCAGGGTGACAAATCAGGGCAGGCTGTAAGTCACCTTAGAGCACCTAAGAACAAGGCGATGAAGCACCTTTGGAAAACCCTAAAGGTCGGGATAATTACCCTTGGGTATCTATACTTATATCTCCTCAAAATGTTTAAGAAGCATCCCTGCGCCCAACCATCCCAAAATGCTAAAAGAAATCAGTTTTTATCGGTATTAACAGTGAAAATTAGTATTGAAATTAGACCTTTAATTTGCAGCGTTAAAAGCATCCAACGCTTTCCTCACATTACCTGCCTTCAACAAAAGTGCTTTCGCCTCTTCATAATTTTGCATTGTTTTTTCCATCACCATGCGGGTGCCGCGGTCTATCAGTTTGTCATTGCTTAGTTGCATGTCCACCATCTTACTGCCTTCTACATGACCAAGCTTTATCATGGTGGTAGTTGTAATCATATTTAATACTAATTTTTGTGCTGTGCCTGCTTTCATGCGGGTGCTGCCGGTAACTATTTCAGGGCCAACTACAACTTCTATAGCATGGTCGGCGTTTTTGCCAATAATGGTATTTGAATTGCAACAAACACAAGCGGTTAATATTTTGTTCTCTCTACAGGTTTTTAAGCCACCTAATACATAAGGTGTCGTGCCGGATGCACTTAAGCCGAGTACTGCATCTTTCTCATTGATGTTATAGGCCAATAGGTCTTTGTATGCCTGTTCCGTATTGTCCTCTGCAAATTCCACTGCCTTGCGTATGGCTGAATCACCACCTGCAATAATGCCTATTACCATGCCTTGCGGTACACCATAAGTGGGCGGACATTCGCTCGCATCTACAATACCTAAGCGACCGCTTGTGCCGGCACCTATATAAAACAAACGACCGCCAGTTTTCATCCTATCGACCAGTGCATTCACAAATTTTTCAATTTCAGGAATCACCTTTTCAACTGCCAGCGCTACTTTCTGATCTTCGCTGTTAATAGCTAATAAAATCTCAGAAACGGAAAGTCCGGATAAATGCGGATACAATGAATCCTGCTCTGTGGTAGAAATTAGTTCCATGGGTTTAATCATTTGGATGATTAAAAAATAAAGGTAAGTCCACCTATAATATTGAAACCATAGACAGGGTAATTATACCATCTTTGGTAGCGGCTACTCATTAAATTATTGGCCTGTACAAAGAGTGATAATTTTGGCCTGAACCTGAAATCAATACCGGTTGAGATATCATAAAAAGCCTTTAAAGTACTTTGTGTATAATTGTTTTCGAGGATGCCTGTGCGCTGTTGTTGAAGGCTCATGGCCACTACATCAAAATGAGGGTAAATTTTGTTTTTAATATTGAAACTCATGTTCAGTTTACCTTCAATATTGGGCAATTGCCATGCAT
>JBBQIF010000187.1:0-6360 GCA_038324665.1 Bacteroidia bacterium | reverse complement strand
AATTGCCGAAGCTGGAGTTGGTGTGAATTGGTTGGAGGCGCATTAAAAGTACCCTTCGGCTGTGAAAGTACCCTTCGGTTCCGCTCAGGGTACTTAGGTGGTGCCAAGGGATGGACATTGGAGGGTACTCCCCGCACCCTGTTCGGAGTCGAAGGGGTGCGGAAAAAAGCGGAGTCGGAGAAGTGCGGAACCAAAGCACGGTCGAAGGGTAC
Source organism: Bacteroidia bacterium (assembly GCA_038324665.1). Lineage (GTDB taxonomy): Bacteria > Bacteroidota > Bacteroidia > NS11-12g > UBA955 > JABMMZ01. Next base: position 6,148 of record JBBQIF010000187.1, on the reverse strand, counting down.
TTTCACACAATCAACACCGGTATATTTACCGTATGCCGTACAGAGTTCACTGTAGTTCCGTATAAAAAGTCCTTAAGTCCTTTGTGCCCATGCGCGCCCATAACTAGTAGGTCTGCATTGAATTCTTTCACCAGTTTTGGGATGGCTATTTTAGGATTACCATAGCCAATTTTTACTTCAGAAGTATAACCAAGATTAGTTAAAAAATTGGTGTATTGCTGCAAGGTTTGCAAATCACTTTCTGTTTCATAATCTGCAATATCTTTACCTACAGCAAGGGCTCCCGCACTTTCCACAACGTGAATAAGGAGGTAATGTGCCTTTTCTTTTCCCTGAGATAATGCATGCTTTATTGCTTTGTTGTCCACCTCGGAAAAGTCAAGGGTAATGGCAATTCTTTTGTATGCTTCTACGGATAGGTTACTCAACGTATTGAAAGCGCCATGGGGCAGTTTTACTTCCACCGCACGTTTCTTTTTTATCATGGGAAAAAGGATGATGTACAATAACAAGAATGCAGCGAAAACCACCACTCCTAAAATTAATAGCTTGAGTCCAATGTTCAAATCTACAGTTGTAAAAAGTGTTATCAATTCCTCGCCCACTAATTTAATATTCAATCCTACAATAACAGCAGCACAAATCCAAGCCAGTATTTTCACCTTCATGCTGATACTGAAAGTACCCATTTTTTCCTTGTCACTTACAAAATGTATCAGCGGAATAATAGCAAATCCCAATTGCATACTGAGTATCACCTGACTCAATATTAACAATTGTCCTGTGCCCCTTTCACCCATAATTTGGATGGTAATTAAGGCCGGAATGATGGCAATCACGCGCGTAATTATCCGCCTAATCCATGGTTGTATCCTTAAGTTGAGGTAACCTTCCATAACAATTTGTCCTGCAAGCGTCCCTGTAATGGTGGAACTTTGGCCGGCAGCAATCAATGCAACAGCAAATAGAATGGGGGCTAATTGTGTACCAAGCATTGGCGATAATAGTTTATGTGCATCTTGTATTTCTGCCACTTCAAATAGTCCGTTTTTAAAGAAAACAGTGGCCGCCAAAATCAAAATAGCGGCATTTACAAAGAATGCAAAATTCAGTGCGATGACAGAATCGATGATGTTAAACTTAATCGCTTTTTTCTTGGCCTCGGGCGTCTTTTCAAAATATCGGGTTTGCACCAAAGAAGAGTGAAGGTATAAATTGTGGGGCATTACAGTAGCACCTATGATGCCAATAGCAATATATAAAGCAGTATCATTGGGAATGCTTGGAATAAAACCTATGAGCAAATCCCCCATATCCGGTTTCGCCAAGAATATTTCAATTAAAAAGGCCGCACCTATAATAAATACCAGAGACATTATAAATGCCTCCATTTTTCGTATGCCTTTATTCAATAAAAACAAAAGTAAAAAAGTATCTAAAACGGTAATCAAAACACCCTGGGTCAGTGTAATACCGAATAGTAGTTGTAAACCGATGGCCATACCTAACACTTCGGCCAGGTCGCAGGCGGCAATGGCTATCTCAGCTAAAACATACAAGCTTATATTAACAAATCTTGGGTAATTTTCCCTTGATGCCTGGGCTAGGTCTAATCCTCTTACAATGCCTAATCTCGCACTCAGACTTTGTAAAAGCAAGGCAATCAAATTGGACATCAGCAACACCCATAGCAAAGAATACCCAAACTGACTGCCTCCTGCAAGGTCTGTCGCCCAGTTGCCAGGATCCATATAACCAACACTCACAAGATAAGCAGGACCTAAAAAAGCAAGGAATTTTCTTCCCTTTTTCTTTGTGGTATCAACCAAACCATGCACTTCTTGCAACGAGGGTGTAAATCCTTTTTTTTGGGTCATGGTTTTAGCTGATTTTCATGCTTCTCAATTGATTTTCTAACAAAAAACTGTTGTCCCACTCTGCTAATATGTTCATACAACTCCTTATTTGAAATTTGATGAAATATTGAAATATCAAACAAATAAGGCGTATTTAAATCATCAATCGCCTCCTTTATCAAACTGATTATTTTATCAGTTATTTTGTCTCCAATTAAAGCAATATCAATATCTGATCCTTCTTTATAGTTCCCTTTAGCACGAGAACCGTACAGTATTACCTCTTCCACTTCGGGAAATCTTTCAAATACCCCGTTTATTTTATTGATTGTTTCTTGTGATAAACCAAACATCATAGCAAAGACTCCATTTTATCTCGAAATGCTAAAAATAATGCATAGTAATTATTCACCACCGCATTGTATTCTACCTCCAGTATTTCGCTGTTGTAGGTATGCACAGTGTTGTTTCTGCTTTCTATCATATTCATCCATATTTGCCCTTCAGTAAGTATGCCGGCATTAAAGGCTTCCCTTGTAGCGGTTCTTGAACCTGTTATATTTTGAAATCCTTCATATTCCAAATAATCCTTCAACACTTTCCAGGCCAGTTCATGTGTAAATTCAAACCTTTGGATAATACCCTCTTTAATCAGCGATGAGGGGTTTATTTTATTATTCTCAACACCTTCCGAAAGTTGGACAAATGCCTTTTTGTAATTGGCAAAGCGTTGTTTCAATCTTATATCCTTTTCCATATTATTTACTTTTTTTGAAGCTAAAATCCTATTCCTTCCTGTAATCTAACGAATCATGGCGTATATTTTACTTTTTTGTTAGTGTTATTTCTCAATTAAACGCGTTTTTGTAACCTACGCAATTTATAGGTTAGGAATTGAAACACCAAAACAAAGGCGTTTGCCGCTATAAAAACCCAATAGATTTTGAATTAAGGCATGAGGTATTGCTCAAAAATAAACCAGGAATGAGCATTAACGGATAGGTGATGTAGCTAACTTTTGCGGACCATTTATCGCATATTTCCGAATCAAATCGAATCAAATGCCTCAAAAAATACATTCTTTTTCATTAGAATTGACCATGAAACTAATGAATGATATCAGTAAAGAAGACCGTTTTGATGCTGCCTGGGCAAGGTCTAAACCTCTTATAATTCCTAAGCGCGCGCTCAAGCTTTGCAATAGCAGGGCAATTAAATTTGACATCAGCAACACCCATAACAAAGAATAACCAAACTGACTGCCACCGGCCAGATCTGTCGCCCAGTTGCCAGGGTCCATATAACCCACACTTACCAGATAGGCGGGACCCAAAAAAGCCAGAAATTTTCTTCCTTTTTTCTTTGTGGTATCAACTGAACCATGCACTTCCTGCAGCGAGGGTGTAAATCCTTTTTTATTGGTCATGGTAATTGTTCAACTCTAAGCGTTTTGAGAATACACGCAATTTATAGGATAGGAATTGAAACACCAAACCAAAGGCGTTTAGTTAATAATCAGAATACGAATAAAAAATTAAAATGGCTAAAAACAGAAAGATCGAAGGCAAGGTTGCAAAGTCAGATAAAGCATATATCTAGCTATCGGGATAAATAGGTAGAGGTGCGATTCATCGCGTCTCTACATCTAGGTAAACATCGTCAGCGGCCTTAATAATTCAATCTTAACTAAGCCCCCACACTCGCCCTTATAATATTCAAAGCCCCACCTGCTTTGAACCACTCAATCTGCTGCGCATTATAGGTATGGTTGCAATTGATGGTATCTGTAGTGCCATTTTTATGGTTGATAACCAGTCGCAATGCCTTGCCCGGTTTGAAATCAGTTAAGCCTAATAAGTTGAAAGTATCATCCTCTTGTATCAAGTCATAATTTTCCTTATTAGCAAAAGTAAGACCTAACATACCTTGTTTTTTAAGGTTGGTTTCATGGATTCTCGCAAATGATTTAGTCAATACGACTCTTACACCTAAGAAGCGTGGTTCCATAGCCGCATGTTCCCTTGAAGAACCTTCGCCATAATTTTCATCGCCCACTATAATACTGCCAATGTCTGCTGCTTTATAAGCGCGTTGCACTGCCGGTACCTCATCGTATTTAAGTGTAATTTGGTTCTTTACAGAATTCGTTTTATCGTTGAAAAAGTTCACAGCACCTATCAGCATATTGTTACTGATATTGTCCAAATGTCCGCGGAACTTCAACCATGGTCCTGCCATAGAGATATGGTCGGTGGTACATTTTCCTTTTGCTTTGATAAGGAGTTTAAGACCTTTAAGATCGGTGCCTTCCCATGCCTTAAATGGTTCAAGTAATTGCAGACGGTCGGAGGTTGGAGATACAATAATCTGCACGCCACTGCCATCTACTGCCGGAGCCTGATAACCTGCATCGCCCACTGCGAAACCTTTTACTGGCATTTCTATCCCTGAAGGTTCAGCCAGTTTTACTTTTTCACCTTTATCATTGGTTAAAAAATCGGTCATAGGGTTAAAAGTTAAATTACCAGCGAGTGCCAAAGCGGTTACAATTTCTGGAGAAGCAACGAAAGCATGTGTATTCGGATTGCCATCATTCCTTTTGGCAAAATTCCTGTTAAAGGAGGTAATAATTGAATTTTTCTTGTTAGGGTCATTGGTATGGCGCGCCCATTGTCCTATACATGGTCCGCAAGCGTTAGCTAAAACAACACCGCCCATTTTTTCAAAAATCTTAAGGAAACCGTCGCGTTCAACTGTATAACGCACCATCTCTGAGCCTGGCGTTATAGTAAATTCAGAAATGGCTTTAATACCTGCATCAGAAGCTTGTTTGGCCAAAGAAGCCGCACGACTGATATCCTCGTATGATGAATTGGTGCATGAACCTATTAAACCAACTTCAAGTTCTGCCGGCCAGTTATTGTCTTTCACTGCTTGTGCAAATTCGGATAAAGGCCAAGCAAGGTCAGGCGTAAAAGGACCATTGATATAAGGCTCCAATTCAGAAAGATTGATTTCTATTACACTGTCAAAATATTTTTCAGGTTCAGCATATACTTCTTTATCCCCGGTAAGGTGTTCAGCTATTTCGTCAGCAGCATTTGCAACAACGCCTCTTTCAGTACCTCTTAAATAAACAGCCATTTTTTTATCATAGCCGAATACTGAGGTGGTAGCCCCAATTTCAGCACCCATGTTACAGATGGTGCCTTTGCCAGTGCAGGATAAATTTTCGGCACCTTCGCCAAAATATTCCAATATGGCCCCTGTGCCGCCTTTAACGGTAAGAATACCGGCCACTTTTAAGATGACATCTTTAGAAGCTGTCCAACCTGATAATTTTCCGGTTAATTTAACGCCAATAATTTTAGGGAATTTAAGTTCCCAAGGTAAACCAGCCATTACATCGCAGGCATCTGCCCCTCCAACACCAATCGCGATGATACCTAATCCACCAGCATTCACCGTGTGGGAATCTGTTCCTATCATCAATCCGCCAGGAAAAGCATAATTCTCAAGCACTACTTGGTGAATAATCCCCGCACCCGGTTTCCAAAAACCAATGCCATATTTATTGGAAACTGAAGCTAAGAAATCATACACTTCCTTGTTTTTATCATTGGCAGTAGCAAGGTCGGTAACGGCGCCATCTTTGGCTTGTATCAAATGGTCGCAATGCACAGTTGACGGTACTGCTACTGTAGGTCTTCCTGCCTGCATAAACTGCAAAAGGGCCATTTGTGCAGTTGCGTCCTGCATGGCTACCCTGTCTGGGGCAAAGTCAACATAGCTGTTGCCTCTTTCAAATATGGTAGTAGGCGTTCCATCCCAAAGGTGGGAGTATAGGATTTTTTCTGTTAAAGTAAGTGGTTTTTTAAGCAACTGTCGAGCAGCTTCAACGCGGGAAGGTATATTCGAATATACCCTTTTTATCATTTCAATATCAAAAGCCATAGTATAAATTGTTGTGTGGCAAAATTAGTGATTTTATACTTTATAATGGTAATAAATTGAGAAAAAGAAGGGTGAGAGCTGGGCCAAATAGTGCGTGTTTAGATAAATAGATTAAAAAACAGGCTAAAGGAAAACAGGAAGTGAACAAAATTGCTCACCCCTGTTTTACCAACATGAAAAAATACTTACTACCTATATTTTTATGAACATACGAGGTGTGTATTAAAATGGTTTTAGAATAAAACATCTCCAAGACCTTCATGTCCTATGCAATAATAATTTGTTCAGATTTGTAATGCACCTACTTCCTTATACTAAGCAACTTCGTTAATCTATTT
>JBBQIF010000186.1:0-6378 GCA_038324665.1 Bacteroidia bacterium | reverse complement strand
TTACCAATAAAACGGTGAAAGATGTCAGCTATTTTATTGTCTATAAATTTTATAATCATTACATTGTTAATAATGAGTTTTTTCCCAATTCTTTCAATCATGATCTTCATTTGGGCAAAGCCACTTTGAATGAGCAAGATTATAAAAACGGTGACGACTCATCATTTTACAGAGAAATAAAAGTTATACCCCATATAAGTAATGAATTGTACAGCCAGAATTGGAGATCAGATTGGGCATTGATCGCTTATATCTTCGCAGCTGTCCTCTTTTTGCTTTTCTGTGTTCTGAATGCTTTTGAATCAAGAATATTTTATTTCAGGAGATTTATACAAAAGGTTAACTTATTCTTTCTGATAATGATAGGCTTAACATTCTTCAATGTTATTTTTAAGCAGAAAAACAGTAATATCATTTTTATGCCTGAAATAGCGGCATATAATCGATTTATACCTTCTCTAGGCCATAGTATCCTTTTTTCTTTTGGGATTATTTTTTTATTAATCATCATATACCAACTAATCAATAACAAGTATAAAAGTTACCAGAATAAACAATGGCATTATTTTCCAGTTTCGCTGGCTATCTGGTTTACTTTTTATATTCTGCTTATGAATGCTTTTCCTTCGGTTGTGTTGAATTCCCAGATAAGTTTTGATTTTACCGACCTAGCCAATGTTAATTATCTGACGATTATTTCAATGGGTGCTATATTCCAGTTCTTCCTTATCATTATTATTTATTTCAGGATACTTGCTCATACTTTCAACCACCAGTTTGTTAAAAGTAATTTCATCATTTTTCATTTCCTCATCGGTTTATTATTTTTCGCACTCCTTTATTTCAACGACCATATCAATGGATTTTTACTGATATGTTTTTTTCTATTGTCAATAGCTTCCTGTTTTATTTTGTTATTCCCTATTGCATTAAAAGTAAAACATGTTTTATATGCTTCTGCTTTATTTTCCGCATACCTAGCTGTGCAGTTCGATCAATTGAATAGTGAAAAGGAGCATGAGCAGAGGAAAATATTCGCCAGTAAATTTTTGGCCCAGGAGGATTTTGAGAATGAACTGGTGCTCTCAGCTATTGAAAGTAGTATCATCAAGGAAGATGTTTTTCAGGAATTTTTTAGGTATGATAAAAGTGATTATAGCGAACTTGAGCTCAACTATAAATATACTTTTTTCCCCGACTATATAAAGAATTATGATATTGATTTTTTGCGGTACGATAGCTTGGGGAATGAAATAACCCCCAATAATTTCAGTTTTGCTACTATTAATGGTATTTATAATAATTCCACACATAAGAGCATTTCAAATTATTTCTTATTTATACGCGATGTCAATTACCTAGGTGGTTATCTTGCGAAATACGAAATATGCCCGGGAAAGAAAACAATGGGTTATGTATTTGTAATGCTGGTGCCCAAAATTAAAAGTGATTTATTTAATTTGGATTATTTTTTCAATAAAAAGGCCAATTCGTCAGTCAATGATTTCCAGTATTCCTTTGCTGTGTATCAGAACCAAGAATTAATTAAGGGTATAGGTAGTTTCCCGTTTAAGCTGAAAGATAACAGACAATTCAGTACAATGGATGATGTCTCCTTTTTTGAGCAACAGCATTACTCCCATTTGCTGAAGAAAATCGACAATAGGACTTTTTTAATTGTATCTAAGCAGGCTATTAATTGGCAGAAAAAAATCGGCCAACTAACATTTGTCTTCTTATTTTTTATAGGGGTTTTGGTTATCGGTTATTTAATGCTCTACCTTTTTATTTTATTCTTGCGTATTTTTAAGAATTACAGTTTTTTTCTCAAGATATATGCCTCATTTATTTCGCACCTTAGGATTGTAAAGATTAACAAACTATACCTGGAAACAAAGATCAGAATCGCATTCTTGATGATGGCAGTTATCATTTGCTCCCTTGTTTCATACTTTACGGTGCAAAACGTCAATTCAAGTTTTAATGAAAAGCAGAATGAGGAACTGGATAAGAAAATGTCCCAAATCGTGAATGAGATTGAAATAGGATATCAGAGAAAATCAGAACGTTCTATTAGCACACTTATCAAACACCTGGCATATAGTTATGAGGTAGATATTAACCTGTATGCTCCTGATGGAACTCTTTATAAGACAGGCAATGAAAAGATTTATGATGAAGGATGGTTTGCTCCATTGATGAATAGTAGGGCTTATTTTGAACTCTCCAAAATCAAACTATACAATTTTAAACAAACTGAAAAAATTGGGAAATTGTCTTATTTATCTAGCTATAATGCCCTGTTTGATGACAACCGGAAACTTATCGGCTATGTTCATTTGCCTTATTTTGCCAAATCGATCGATTTGAAAAAGGAATTCTCCAAATACCTTGGTAGTTTGCTGAATATTTCCACCCTTTTATTAATACTCTCCCTTATAGCGGCAACTTACGTTGGGAAATCGCTGGTAAAACCACTGAAAATAATGATTAACAGGCTCTCTCAGATTAGGGTGGGTAAACAAAATATGCCCATAGAATGGCACCAAAATGATGAAATAGGCCAGTTAGTAGACCAGTATAATTTAATGTTGAAAAAGCTTGAAATAAGTACGGAAAAGCTGGCGCAAAGCGAAAGGGAAGGGGCTTGGAAAGAAATGGCCAAACAGGTAGCTCATGAGATCAAAAATCCATTGACCCCCATGAAACTGCATTTACAACATCTGCAATTTGCACTGAACAAGCAAGATGATGACCTGCCTGAAAAAGTAAAAAAAATTACACAGATACTGATTGAACAGATAGATCACCTAAGTAAAATGGCAGAAGAATTTGCTTCTTTTGCACAGATGCCTGTGGCTTTATTAGAAGTTTGCAATATCAATGAAATTCTGGTTTCTGTAATAAATTTGTTCAAAATTCAGTCAGGTATTGAGATTCACTATACTATTTCAAATGAAAAAGCGTTTGCTTATATTGACAAAGACCAATTGCAGCGTGTATTTACCAATATTTTGAAAAATGCCCAACAGGCAACACAAGATGATGATACATGTATTATTGATGTGAAATTGCGAACGGATGAGTACCGGATTTACATTAGTTTCAAGGACAATGGCAAAGGTATAGATGAGGAATTGAAGGAAAAAATATTCATGCCGAATTTTAGCACGAAAACATCAGGTATGGGATTAGGACTTTCAATTTGTAGAAAAATAATTGAAAATGTTGACGGTACAATCACCTTCGAGAGTGAATTGAATAAAGGAACTACTTTTTTAATCACATTGCCAGTTATTAATCAATAGCAGTCCCAATGATTTAACCCGGTTGTTTAAAAAAAGCTTAATCATATCGTTTTTACTTTTAGCATCGCAATATGCTTTTACACAAAGTCTGAGGCATAAAACATTTGTAGCCGACAGAGATACTTTTCTTTTGGATTCTTTGAATGTAATTGCAGAAAGTATTACCATATTTAACCAGGGAAAAATACAAGAAACAGGCTATAAATTATCAAGGACAGGTAATGTACTGAAGATTGATACTAACATAATTAAAGGCAAATTCAATATTTATTACCGCGTCTTGTTGTTGAACTTAAAATCAACTTATGCTCATAAATCTGAGAATATAATAGAGCCTACATTTTCAGTTCAACCCCGTAATTTTTATAATTATAACCAATCGGGTAATACTGGGTCGTTGTTTTCGAATTCAGGATTGAATATCAATGGAAATATAGCTAGGGGCCTAGGTTTTGGCAATAACCAGGATGTAGTGGTTAATAGTAACTTAAATTTACAGATGACGGGGAACCTAGGCAAAGGGGTGAGCATTTTAGCGGCCATTAGCGATGAAAATAACCCAATACAACCCGAGGGCAATACGCAACAGATTCAAGATTTTGACAAGGTGTATATTACCCTGCAGAAGGATAGTAATGCCTTAACAGTAGGTGACGTCCTAATGAAATCTCAAAAGGATAATTATTTCCTTAAGTATTATAAAAAATCACGCGGCGTGCAATTTGATCTCAAGCAGGGTGATACATTAAAATATCATCTCCATTCTGATGCAGCCGTTTCCAGGGGTAGGTTTGTAAGGAACGAGATTCAGGGTACTGAGGGTAACCAAGGGCCCTACAGGTTGCAAGGGGCGAACAATGAACTTAATATTATCATTATTTCCGCTACTGAGGTGGTATATGTGGATGGAGAAAAACTCAACAGGGGGCAGCAAAATGATTATGTCATTGACTATAATTCTGGTGAAATTACATTTATGCCCAAAAGACTGATCACTAAATTCAGTAGGATAATCATTGAATTCCAATACAGTGACAGGAATTATGCCCGTTCCGTATTTGTTGTTGGCAATGAATTCAAAACCAAAAAATGGAACCATTCCGTACAGTATTTCAGTGAACAGGATAATAAGCAACAACCAACAGACACTGCAAATAAAAATAATATCCAAACTATACTCGAAAATGCAGGTGACCAGAAAGCAATTTATCAAAATATAAGGAAATACAGCCAATTCCAGAAGGATAGGGTAATGTACAGGAAGTTAGATTCTACAGGTTATTCCATTTTTAAACAGGCTACCTCTGGTGAAACAGATTCTTTTTATTATACTGTAAGTTTCTCCTTGGTAGGAGTGGGTAAAGGAAACTATGTGCCTGTTGCCAGTTCTGCTAATGGAAGAGTTTATGCATGGGTGCAGCCTATAAACGGGCAGCCGGTTGGTAGCTATGAACCTTATATTGAGTTGGTGGCCCCTAAAAAATTAAAAATGCTTACTGCCAGCTCTGTATACCAAGTGAACAAGAAGTCAAGTCTTAAACTGGAAGGTGCTTATTCAAACAATAACCAGAATACACTCAGTACGCTCGATAAGGCCAACGATGATGGCTTTGGCTTATTCCTTGAATTTAGGCAAAAGGATCTTAAAACGAAGAATTTTACTTTTACCAATGAGCTAAAAGTAGAATTTGCAAATAAAAACTTTAAGTATGTTGAGCGTTACCGGGCAGTGGAATTCGACAGGATTTGGAACAGACAATTGGCTAATACAGGCAATATTCGCCCGCTATTACCTGAAATTATCTCTAACCTTAAGACAGCTATTGTTTTCAAGGAAAAAACAAAAATATTACTTGAGGCTTCTAATTACAAGAAAGGCAAACTGTTTGATGGTTACAGGGGAGCCTCAGATATAACCTATACTAAAAAAGGGTTGCAAATGAATGCTGGGGGTGAATACATCACGACAGATTCACGTCAAAACACCATTCGCGAACTAGCTGAATTTTATAAATATAAAGGAGGGGTTAACTACCAATTTAAATACCTGAAGCTGGGTGCCGAAGGCTCTAATGAAAAAAGCACATTTGAGAGGGATACTACATTTGACCTTGGCAAAACTTCGTATTCGTTCAATCAGTTTTCATCGTTCATTCAAAGCGTTAATACCTTAAAATGGAAATATAAATTGGATGGCAGTATGCGTACAGATTACCTTCCTGAAAAAAGAGAGTTTAAGCAATCTTCAGTTGCCTATAATGCCACTGGTACACTAGAACACAATGATGCAAAGAACAACAGGCTGTCCATAACATCCAACTACAGGAAATTAAACACTGTTAACCAATTTACTCCTGAAGAAACAATATTGAACAGGATAGAATACAACGCCGGCTTTTTAAAGAAGGCTATCACTTCATCAACTTATTATCAGATTGGGACAGGAAGAGAGCAGAAAAGACAGTTTTCCTATTCTCTGGTGCAGGCCGGTTTTGGCACTTATGCTTGGATAGATTACAATGCAAATGGAATAGAAGAACTGAATGAATTTGAAATTGCCACTTATAGCGATCAGGCTAAATATGTAAAAGTTTATTTGCCTACCAATGAGTTTATTAAAAGCAATACCAATGAGTTCAACCAAACTATTCGATTACAGGCACCACAGCAATGGCAGAACAAAGGCAAGTTTAAAAAGGCGCTAACAAGGTTTAATACCATTACTTCCTATAAGGCTGACAGGAGGATTACGGATAACAGTTTGGTAACGATTATTAATCCTTTTAAACTGGATGTGGCGGATACGTCTCTAATTGCAGTGAGCAGTCTTATTAAACAAACTACATTTTATAATCGCTCAAGTGCAAAATTTGGAATTGAACACACGATTCAAACCAGTCGTTCTAAATCATTCCTTAACAGCGGGTTTGAGTGGAGAAGGATTGATAAACAAAATATGACAACCCGTTATAGTTTTAGTAAAAGGGTAAACCTTGTAACAGCCTTTGAAACTCAGACGAAACAAAATACCAACCAGTTTTTCACCAACAGAAATTATAATTATACGGCA
>JBBQIF010000185.1:0-6385 GCA_038324665.1 Bacteroidia bacterium | reverse complement strand
CTATGAGGATGGCCTGAAAAATGCTCACTTAGCAGGGTCTTGTGTGTGGCCTTCAGTACCTTGTTCTTTTGGCGTATATAAAATAGAAACTACCCCTAAAGCGAAACCAATAATTACAATAATAGGAGCAACTGTAATCTTAATAGGAGCGTCAAATGGCTGCCCATCTCCACTGCCCATCACAATAAATCCGATAATTAGCACCATTACGCTAGCTGCCAAAAGCATGTAATTTTGCTTTTTAAAAACCAGAAAATTATTTACAATCTTTTTTTCGGCATGCTTGCCGCTACCGGAATGTTTTGATTTACTTGCTGCTGTTGCCATAATTAATATAATTGTTCAATTTTTAATTTTAAGTACCTTTTTGTTGAGAATAATACGCTAATGAGTATTATTACAACGGCCAAAATTAATAAAATTCCTGACAATATTCCATACTTGGGCAAAAATAATTGCCAGTTATTCGACTGAAGTTCCTTTTCTGTCAGATAAACGATGCCTCCAAGGAGAGATAGAGCAATACCAGTCGAGATAATGGAATAAACAAGATACATACCCAAAAATGGCCGGATAATGAACCAGTCCGAGGCTCCAACATATTGCATACTTTTAATAATGAACCTGCGTGCAAACATGTTCAGCCTTACTGTACTGTTGATGAGCACTACAGCGATGACAAGAAATATGAAGGCAATAGAACCCAATACATATTCTATTGTTTTAAAGTTCTTGTTAATCTGATTCAACAGGTTGTGACCAAAATCATCCTTGGCAAACACGACATCATCTACATTTGGCAATTGTCTCAATTTCCTTTCAATGGCTTCCATCGTTTTCTCATCTGCTGCATCGGGGTCCAGGTGCAATTCAAGGCTATGAGGAAATGGATTATACCCAAGGGTTTTTATAAAGTCATTGCCTGTCCTTGCAATTTCTTTCCTTGCCGCAATCTCTCTGTCAACAAAAACAGAGGAATTGACATAGGGTAGTTTTTTAATCGTTTCTTCCGTTTGCTTGGCAATTTCAGTAGTAGCATCTGCATTAAAAAAAACAAAAACCTCAAAATTATTGCGGTAGAAAGTAGAAAGGTGATTGGCAAATATACTGATGACCCCAATTAACCCTACAATGAACAATACCAATGACATACTGATAATTGTAGGCCAAAATGACGTGCGCTTTTTATAGGTATTTTTTTCGTTCAAAATAAAGGGCGCAAGTTAGGACAGTAAAAAGGGTTAAACAAAATATAATGGCGCATACTATCCACAATTTTTAGGTCTAAGATTAAATATGCTCGCTATTTGGCAAAAGTCAGCACATATTTCAATATTTTTGCACCTTAATTTTTACAATGGCATCCTATCATTTCAATACTATAGAAAAAAACTGGCGGGAATACTGGGCAAAACATGAAACTTTTAAAGCAGTTAATGATACTTCATTACCCAAATATTATGTATTGGATATGTTCCCGTATCCTAGTGGTGCCGGATTGCATGTAGGACACCCGCTTGGTTATATTGCAAGTGATATTGTTTCAAGATATAAAAGGCACAACGGTTTTAATGTATTGCACCCTATGGGTTACGATTCCTTTGGCCTGCCTGCGGAACAATATGCTATACAAACAGGTCAGCACCCAGCGATTACAACTGAAGAAAACATTAAACGCTACCGCGAGCAACTCGATAACTTAGGCTTTTCCTTCGACTGGAGCCGCGAGGTGCGCACTACCAATCCTGATTATTACAAGTGGACTCAGTGGATATTTTTACAATTATTCAAGTCGTGGTACAATAATGCATCAGGTAAGGCCGAATCGATTGAAACACTTTTAAAAGAATTTGAAGCAAGCGGCAATGCGAAGGTCAATGCTGCATGCGAAGAAACTGCTTTATTTGATGCCAGTCAATGGAAAGGATTTACTGAAAAGGAAAAAGAAGAAATACTGCTGAACTACCGCCTAGCATTTTTAAGTGAGGCCATGGTAAACTGGTGCCCTGAATTGGGAACTGTGCTTGCCAACGACGAAGTGAAAGATGGTGTAAGCGAACGTGGCGGTTATCCGGTTGAACGAAAACTCATGACCCAATGGAGCCTAAGGATTTCTGCCTATGCTGAAAGGTTATTACAGGGTTTGGATACCATCGAATGGTCTGACAGCATTAAGGAAGCACAAAGGAATTGGATTGGGAAGAGTGAGGGGACATCGTTGAAGTTTCTTTTTTCCTCACCCCTATCCCCTCTACACGTGAGAGGGAAAGTGGCTTCGGGTGTGGCTGAGGAGGATGAAGAAAACGATCTTTGGTTTGTAACTGGGGACAAAGCAATATACTTTAAATTAAAGGAATTCGCCCGAGAGAACAGGCGCAATCATACAGCGGAAGAAGATATTATTTGGCAAAAAGTGAGAAACCGCCAATTGGAAAATGTCAAATTCAGGAGGCAACATATAATTGACAGATTCATAGCCGATTTTGTGTCATTTGAATATAGCCTAATCGTTGAAATTGACGGTTTAATTCACAATCTGCCAGATCATATAATTTCTGATGAAGCAAGAACTGCAAGATTAAACGAACTTGGATTTACAGTAGTCAGGTTCACAAACAAAGAAGTGAACACAGATTTGAAAAGTGTATTGTCAAGGCTTAGTGATATTATTAAAAATACGAAAACCGCCTCCACTTCTCCCACAGAGAAGGGGCAGGAGATTGAGGCAATAGAAGTTTTCACCACCCGCCCCGATACAATTTTTGGGGTCTCATTCCTTACGTTGGCACCCGAGCATGCGCTGGTTTCACGTATTACAACACCAGAATACAAAGCTGCAGTAGATACTTATGTTACCACATCAAAAAACCGCAGTGAACGCGAGCGCATGGCCGATGTAAAAACCATTAGCGGTCAATTTACGGGTGCGTATGCCGAGCATCCCTTTACAAAAGCGCCCATTCCTGTATGGATAGGTGATTATGTACTTGCAGGCTATGGAACAGGTGCCGTAATGGCAGTGCCTGCCCACGACAGCAGAGATTATGCCTTCGCCAAACATTTTAATTTACCCATTCCCGAAGTGGTAGAAGGGGGAAATATTGCAATAGAATCTTATGATGCCAAGGAAGGCAAACTCATCAATTCTGATTTTCTGAACGGACTGGAAGTAAAGGCCGCTATTAAGAAGGCAATTGCAAAAATAGAAGAAGAAGGATTAGGCAAAGGCAAAACCAATTACCGATTGCGTGATGCTGTTTTTGGCAGACAACGCTATTGGGGAGAGCCGATCCCTATTTATTATAAAGATGGCATAGCCTACCCAATAGATGAAAAGGACCTACCTATTACTTTGCCCGAAATAGATAAATTTTTACCAACTGAAACCGGTGAACCGCCATTGGCAAGGGCCACCAATTGGAAATACAATAGCCGCGAAATTGAAAAAACGACCATGCCGGGTTGGGCAGGTTCTTCATGGTATTACTTGCGCTATATGGATCCTCATAATGACCAAGAATTCGCAAGCAAGACAGCTATTAATTACTGGCAGAATATCGACCTGTATGTTGGCGGCAGTGAGCATGCTGTGGGTCATTTATTGTACTCCCGTTTCTGGTGTAAATTTTTAAAGGACATTGGAAAAGTGCCTTTTGAGGAGCCGTTTAAGAAGTTGGTGAATCAGGGGATGATACAGGGAATGTCTTCGATTGGTGTTAATGTCGCGCAAACCTTAAAACCTTATGTAATTTCTGATGGAAGTGCAAATAATGAAGTATTATCGTTACCAAATATCTATATCTCGATTGAATTATTTAAGATATATTCATTAGGAATGAATGAAAATGAATATGTTGATGAGTATTATAAAGTAGTTAAAATCATAGAAAACAAATTAGTTGAAGCATCAAAAAAATTATTTGGCCGAGAGAAGATCTCTTTAGGGACTACTCCTTCAAACACTGTTTTTTCAACCAGACACAATATTCCAATTGAATTTGTTGAGAATAATATTTTGAACATTGAAAGAATTACAGGAGATGTTCAATTTAAAGATGCAATTTTTATTTATGACCAAGAATTTATCTGTGATACGCAGGTAGAAAAGATGTCCAAATCAAAACGCAATGTTGTCAACCCCGACGATATTTGCAAACAATTTGGTGCGGATACTTTGCGCTTGTATGAAATGTTTCTCGGCCCCCTGCAGGATGCCAAACCTTGGAGCACGCAAGGTATTGAAGGGGTGCACCGCTTCTTGAAAAAAACATGGCGCCTGTTCCATAACAATGTGGATGAGGACTTTGAATTAAGTGATGAAGCGGCCACCAAAGCGGAATTAAAAACACTGCATAAAACCATTAAAAAAGCCACCGAGGACATTGAAAATTTTAGTTTCAATACCAGTGTAAGTGCCTTTATGGTTTGTGTAAATGAACTGCAAGATTTAAAATGCAACAAGCGCGAAATATTGGAATCTTTCATCATTTTATTATCGCCTTATGCCCCGCATATCTGTGAGGAGTTGTGGAAACTTTGCGGTCATACGGAAAGTATTGAAAGAGCTACTTGGCCTACCTTCAATGCTGAATATTTGATAGAAAATGAATTCAATTATCCCATCTCTTTCAATGGCAAGGTAAGGTTCAATTTAAATTTTGCATTGGATAAGGATATTAAAGAAGTAGAGCAGGCAGTACTTGCCAATGAGCAAACCCAAAAATACCTGGAAGGCAAAGCACCAAAAAAGGTGATTGTAGTGAAAGGGAGGATTGTGAATGTGGTGTTATAGGGTATAAGTGATTAATGGTTAGAAATTAGTGGAAATCATAATTACATTTCAGAAATAGAATTTTATCCCGAAAAATACTGCCCAACTTTTTGTTATCAGGATAATAATTTTAGACGCTTTATTTTATCCATGTTGCATTTACAAATGTATATTTAAATGGCTCTTTTTTCCAGATGATGAGTGCTACAGACATGTTTTCTTTTTTCCATTCAGAAGGTACATCATATTCACAGGATGATGCATCTGTTTGAGCTCCTGCAGTCAATAATCCTATGAACTTATAACCGTACCAATCAAACATAGAGCCCCTGCACACGTATCGATGTTCAACTACCCCTGACTGACCAACTTGGGTGCTTTTTACTTTATCTTCTATCATATAAGCACCAACAAAAAAGTCCCCCTTTTGAACCTTAAAACATTTTACTGCAGCATTAACTGTTAATTTCTGTCCCGTCCAGATTAAATTTCCACCCACAGCTATCTCCACCGGTGTTCCAACAAATTTATTAATAGCATTCATTACATTTGATTTAGTACTTTGGCCTACTGTATAAGAATTTTCATTGATACCATTCACTATAAAACTTGGATACCCTTTTACTCCGAAATCTCCATACCACCCCGCAACACTAGAGATTGCAAGCCTATCGCCTGTGCTACCTTGCAATTCTGAATAGATTCCCATTGCTATGGCTTTGTCTTCAATTTCAGCAATTATTGAATCATTCAATTCCCATCCATACTCCCCACAAGGGCGACACCATATAGCAGTAAATTTCCCATAGAAAGCAGTATTAGCTTCAGGTACTATTATTGGTATATAATTCAATGGCGCAGTTTTCTCATAGGTCTGAGAGGCAACTTTATCAGTTTTTTTACAACTCGTAAGCATTATTATGCTAAATGTAAAAATGAAGATTAAACTACTTTTTTTCATTTGATTTATACCATTATTCAATAATAGCAACAAAAAATGATATTACCACCTTTCTAACAATATTACACTTCAAATTATACAATTTTGGAGTAAGTAACATAATATATATTTGCCATTTTTTGCCCTTGATAAAGATATAAAAGAAATAGAGCAGGCAGTAATCGCCAATGAACAAACCCAAAAATACCTGGAAGGCAAAGCACCAAAAAAAGTGATCGTAGTGAAGGGGAGGATAGTGAATGTGGTGGTATAAGGGCTATGTGATTAGCCCATTTCCCTCATAAACAACAATGCCATATCGGAATAAGTATGGCCTAAAAAATCTACTTTTTTAATCGCTTTTTTTTTCATACGTTTGAATCAAATTACCATGAAAAAATTATTACTTGTAGCGTTAGTTTCCTGTGTAGCAGTGGCCTTATTCTTTCTATATGAACATTTTATTGAGCCAACTGCTTTAAACTGTGCAGAATTAGAAAATGAAGCAGCAGGTTGGGATGAATATTACAAGACCCTGCTTGCAGACCCACTAACAGGTAAACTACCTGAACATATTTATGCCCGTGAGCAAGCCTTTTCAGAAGGATTGCCAACCTATTCAAGTATAAAACGCTCGGAGATGTGGATAGCACGTGGCCCCAACAATTTGGGTG
>JBBQIF010000184.1:0-6404 GCA_038324665.1 Bacteroidia bacterium | reverse complement strand
AAACTATCAATTACCCATTACCACTTAAACTGAAGGCGGTATTGCGACCTTATCAGCTTGTTGGCTATAACTGGCTGAGGTATATGAGTGAAAAGGGTTATGGGGTTTGCCTAGCGGATGACATGGGATTAGGTAAAACTATACAAATATTGACCTACCTGCAATATCAGTCTGAAATGCAGGAAGATAGATCACACGGTGATGATATACCCACTCAGGTAACGGAAACTGAACAATTGGGTTTATTCGATAGTTCCAGTTTCAGCCTTATCGAATCAAATGAGATCCTACCTGTGCTCCCCAAGAATATTAATAATTCACTTTCAAAGACCATGGAACATACTTCCTTGGTCGTGGTGCCCACATCGCTAATCTATAACTGGTTGAGCGAAGTTAAAAAGTTTACTACACTTAAGGTATTTGTACATATTGGGATTAACAGGAGGAAAAACTTAAAGGACATCCTGCCTTTTTACGACCTGGTGATTACTAGTTACGGTACGCTTAGGAATGATATCCAGTTATTTTCAGATCTTTATTT
Organism: Bacteroidia bacterium; assembly: GCA_038324665.1. Taxonomy (GTDB): domain Bacteria; phylum Bacteroidota; class Bacteroidia; order NS11-12g; family UBA955; genus JABMMZ01. The sequence continues at coordinate 5,863 of JBBQIF010000184.1, read as the reverse complement.
TAACACTATTATTCTTGATGAATCACAGGTGATAAAGAATCCTGCTTCTTTAACAGCCCAATGCGTTATGAAACTGAATTCTAAGCAACGGTTTGTTATGACTGGTACCCCGGTTGAAAATAGCATTACAGATCTCTGGAGCCAGATTAATTTTTTGAACCCAGGCTTATTGGGGAATTTCAATTTCTTCTCCAAAAAATATGTCGCTTCTATTGAAAAGGATAAGAATGAGAATAGCACCAAGGTATTGCGCAATATTGTCAAACCTTTTATCTTAAGGAGGACAAAAAAGCAGGTGGCCACTGATTTGCCGTTAAAAACCGAACAAATTCGACTATGCGATATGACTGATGAGCAGGCTGAGCGTTATGAAAGCGTGAAATCATTGTTCAGAAATGAATTAATGATGTCGATTAATAATGTAGGGATGAATAAATCCAAATTGATGATTTTGCAGGGACTTACAAAACTTAGGCAAATTGCTAATCACCCAATCTTGGCCCAGGAGGATTATCTAGATGGCTCAGGTAAGTTCAACGAGGTAGTTGAAATGGTTCAGAAAGCGATTGAGAATGGACACAAGATTTTACTATTCTCACAGTTTGTTCAGCATTTAAATTTGTATAAAGAATATTTTAAAATGCAGAACCAGCCTTTTCTATACCTTGATGGCAGCACGCCCTCGATAGAAAGGAATAAACTGGTGAATGAATTCCAGAAAAAGAAAGAAATACCTTTGTTTCTTATTTCTTTAAAAGCTGGGGGAGTGGGACTTAACCTAACTTCTGCAGATTATGTCTTTTTGCTTGACCCTTGGTGGAACCCCGCTGTGGAAAAACAGGCCATGGACAGGACACACCGCATAGGGCAAACCAAGCCTGTTTTTGTCTATAAATTTATTAGTAAAAATACGATAGAGCAAAAAATAGTGGCACTTCAACAAAAAAAGCAAAAAGTATCTGATGATTTAATTGAACAACATGATGCTATTGTTAAAAACATTGTTCAAAACGATTTAGAAGAGTTGTTGAATTAATTTAAAAAAGTATTATTTTTGTTCTATATAAATTTATAAGAAAATGAAAAAAGTTTTACTAATAATAGCAATAGCTATTTCCTCCTCAGTTCTTTTTGGTCAAAAAAATGTTGACTGGTCTGTTTCTCAAATTATTTCTCCAAGTGTTTTACAAAGTGTAAAAAATGTTGGAACAGTTATTTCTTGGGATGTTGTTTTGAAAAACAATGGTCCTGATTCTGTACTCGTTGGTGATACTATTTATGTCCAATGGGCGGTAACAGATGTAAACGGTAACGTTATAGCTAACCTTCTATATCCTGGGCCTTCAGCAAATACTTATGCAATTAATCTTTGTAAAAAAGATTTAGGTATGAATGATACAATTCACTACGTTCTGAGTGTCTCTACTCCGATTCTTATTGATCCTTCTGCAAATGTAAAGGTTTTCTTCCGCAGCCTTATTGTTAACAGACCAAGAGGATTAAATTTTGAAACTACAATTACAAATAATGCTTTAGCTCCAACTGTAATTTGGTATAATTGGCAGAAATGGGCTGTTAGTGTAAGTTCTGTATTTGTAAAAGGTAATTTAGACTTATATCCTAATCCTGCAAAAGATGTGTTAAATATTCACTTGCCTTTGGTTGAAATCAATGCAAATGTGAGTGTTGGTATATTTGATATTCTTGGAAACAAAGTTATGAATGAAACCTTTGCTGCAAATTTTGAAAATATTAGCTTAAATACATCTACCTTAAGTAAAGGTATATATATTGTACAAGTAATCAATGGCGGTACTATTTCTTCTTCAAAATTGGTGATTGAATAAATTATATTAATAGATATTAAAAAGCCACATCAAATAATGATGTGGCTTTTTTGTTTACCGATTCAGATTCACTTAATTTGCAGGAATTAAATACAAGGATGAAATGAGCGTTCAATCTCAACATAAAATGGATAAAAGACAATTACTTGAAAACAAAAGACAAGAAGCCCTTTTAGGCGGAGGCGAAGACCGCATAAAATCTCAACATGCCAAAGGTAAACTAACAGCAAGGGAACGCGTCCATTTCCTGATGGATGAAGGAAGTTTTAATGAAGTTGGTGCTTTTGTTACCCATCGCAGTTACGACTTCGGTATGGAAAAACAGCAATTTTTAGGCGATGGCGTAATTACAGGATATGGTAAAATAAATGGCCGATTAACTTATGTTTTTTCACAAGATTTTACAGTTTTCGGTGGTTCCTTAAGTGAAACCCATGCAGAGAAAATATGTAAAATAATGGATCTTGCCATGGAGAACGGCGCACCTCTTATTGGCCTGAATGACAGCGGTGGCGCCAGAATACAGGAAGGTGTGGTTTCCTTAGGTGGTTACGCGGATATTTTTTACCGCAATACCTTGGCAAGTGGTGTAATACCTCAATTGTCGGCCATTATGGGGCCATGTGCAGGTGGAGCTGTTTACTCACCAGCTATTACCGACTTTATAGGCATGGTAGAAAATACCAGTTACATGTTTGTTACCGGCCCTAATGTGGTAAAAACAGTGACCAATGAAGAGGTAACCAGCGAACAATTAGGCGGTGCTTCCGTGCATTCTGCTAAATCGGGAGTGGCACATTTTTCATTTGCCAACGAAGTGGAGTGCCTGAACGGATATAAAAAGCTACTGAGCTACCTGCCGCAAAACTGTGAAGAGAAGGCACCATCTACGCCTTATGTCTCAAACAATGAAGTTAGGGAAGTACTTAATGAGATAATACCTGAAAATTCCAACCAGCCATACGATATGCGCGAAGTGATAGAAGGCGTGGTGGATGAAGAAAGTTTTTTCGAGGTACATAAAAACTTTGCAGAGAATATTGTGGTTGGATTTGCCCGCCTTGCTGGGAAAAGTTTAGGCATAGTGGCCAATAACCCTGCTTTTTTAGCAGGGGTTTTAGATGTTCATTCATCTACGAAGGCCGCCAGGTTTGTGCGCTTTTGCGATGCATTCAATATCCCTTTGCTAGTATTTGAAGATGTACCCGGATTCCTGCCAGGAACGGATCAGGAATGGAATGCCATTATTACCAACGGTGCAAAATTACTATATGCTTTCAGTGAGGCTACTGTTCCTAGAATAACCGTTATCACCCGTAAAGCTTATGGCGGAGCTTATGATGTAATGAACAGTAAACACATTGGCGCTGACATGAATTTTGCATGGCCAAATGCTGAAATTGCGGTAATGGGTGCCAAGGGTGCTGCCGAAATAATATTTAAAAAGGAAATTACAAACGCCAAAGACCCGGAAGGGGCCTGGAAAGAAAAAGAGACTGAGTATGCGGAGATTTTTGCCAATCCATACAGAGCAGCAGAACGGGGTTTTATAGACGATGTCATCTACCCAGAGGAAACTAGACAAAAGCTAATCACCGCATTCAGTATGCTCGAAAATAAAGTGAAGAATTTGCCACGAAAGAAACACGGTAATATTCCTTTGTAAGCCTTAACTACATTATGTTAGAAAACAACTTGAATAATTCTGGACTTTCAAAATATGATCAGTTTTTTAGTTCCCGGCTATTTGGAATAATTGTTTTTACTCTTTTTTTGATTGTTTCTTACTGGGTGATGATTCCGGTTTTGGATTTGCCGCCAGAGTGGGATTCAGGTTGTTTTATGTACATGGGGAAATACTGGAAGGAAGGTTTAATTCCATATAAAGATATGTGGGATCACAAAGGGCCTGTTCTCTATTTATTGAATATGATAGGTGTAATAATTGGAGGAAAAGAAGGGGTCATTTTTCTGCAGTTTTTCCTTTCATCAATGAGTTTGATGTATATGTATAAAGCTTTTCAAAAGTACGTACACCAGTTACCTGCCTTCTTTATTGCCACTATAGGGTTGTTACTTCTTTTATTATTGCACCAAACAGCTAATCAAACGGAGCAATGGGCATTGTTTTTTCAAGGTCTCTCTATGTTTCTCTATTTTAAACATTTTCACTTGGCTATTAAGGACAGGAAGATATGGTTGGTCTTGGGGTTTTTAATGGGTTGTGTATTCCTTATCAGGCCGAACCAAATTGCGTTGTATATGACAATTGTGATAGCCGAGGTTGTTTATTCATACTTCAATAAAGTAAAGTTTAAAATCCTTTTCACTTATGGTATTTTGATGTTGTTTGGCTTTTTGATACCTCTAATCGCATTCGGTACCTACTTCATGGTCCACAATGCCTTTCATGAGATGCTTGATTGCATGTTTACTTTTAATTTTATTTACGCTGATTCTGGCAAGTCCACTACCATTGTAGATAATATTAAAGTGGCGCTAACTACCATTCCATTTTTCTGGTTAGTTATCTTTTGTATCCTATTCAATTATGGACTCTATATTTTAAAATATAAATATGTAAAGCGCGAAAACTGGTTCCTGCTATTGTTCGCATCTTTATGGCTCGTATTCGAGATGTATCTTTCAAGCCTTGCGGGTGCTTATTTCCTACATTATTATATTCAATGGATATTACCAATGCTCTTGATGTCCGTTTCTTTTATCAATTCCCTTCAATTTATAATAAATGATAAAAAAAGTTTAAAGAAATGGCAATTGTTATTAAGTGTCATATTCTTCATCTTTGCTGCTTATACTGCTGTTAAGAACCACGCCAAACAAATGGATGTATTAAAGGCCTACAAAGAAAATAATATGGCTAGGGAAAAAGTGGCGGCAATTGTCGCGGCTAATTCTGAAAAAGATGATTACATGTTGGAATGGGGCAGGGTAGACGGGATTAATTTTATGGCTGGTAGGAGGTCGCCATCAAGATATTTATATCCTTATGCCTTGGATACGAAGGGTTATACCAACAATAAAAAGGTAGCTGAATTTTGCGATGAAATAAAACTGAATCAACCAAAATTCATTATTGATGCTTCAAAATTTGGTCGTTTTCCTAGATTTAATTTACATGACAGGGATTCTTTTTACAGGATGAATCCTGAGAGTAAGGAGTTGATTCCGGAAAATATTAATGAATTTTACCAATATGTTGAAGATAATTATAATTATACTGAAACGATTGGCGATATGCTGATCTATATAAGAAAAAAATAAACCCATGACTAAATTAATATCAATTGTTGTTCCTTGTTTTAACGAAGAGGAAGTTTTTGCAGAAACGTACAAGCGCCTGACAGAAACTTTCGCACAGCTCGACACATCCAAATATACGTATGAGATTATTTTTGTGAATGATGGGAGCAAGGATAATACCTTTAATTTGATCAATGAAAAGGTGCAAAGTGATGCGCATATTAAAGCCATTAACTTTTCAAGAAACTTCGGTCACCAGATTGCTATAACCGCAGGCCTAGATAATTGTAAAGGGGCAGCAGCAGTGGTAATTGATGCCGATTTGCAGGATCCACCGCATGTTATACTAGCAATGGTACAAAAATGGGAAGAAGGGTTTGATGTAGTGTTTGGAAAAAGGGTGGAAAGGGCTGGTGAAAGCGCATTCAAATTATTAACGGCTAAATGGTTTTACAGATTTATCAATCGCCTAAGTGATGTTGATATTCCATTGGATACTGGTGATTTCAGGTTAATGGACCGCAATGCACTCGATCAGTTTTTGAGCATGCGCGAGTCCTATAGATTCGTTCGTGGTATGGTGGCCTGGATAGGTTTTAACCAGACTTTTGTGGAATACGATCGCGAAAGTAGGTTTGCCGGCACTACAAAATATCCTTTAAAAAAGATGCTTCGTCTTGCCAGTGATGCCATACTTTCATTCTCCAATACACCATTGAACGTGGCTACTTTCGGTGGTTTCATAACTTCCA
>JBBQIF010000183.1:0-6439 GCA_038324665.1 Bacteroidia bacterium | reverse complement strand
ATAATGGCAAGTGCAGGCACCGCAACCTCCTGTTGTATCTCATTCTTAACGGTATCGTATAACGCGGCGGCACCATTGGCAATATCAGCAGCAGTCTGTGGGTCTTCATCCAAAACGTCAATCCTGATAGAAAGGTAGCGTGTACGGCTATAGCTGATATTATCATCTATCTTATTCTGCAACTTAGTATATTTCAACCCAGCATTTTCATCAATCTTGTAATGCTTCATCAAATTAAAGTTTTTCACCAGTTTTTCTGTGAGTCTTGATGATTGTAATATCTGCAATGCTTTTTCGGCCTCATCTTCTTCTCCGAATTCAAGAGGGTCCTTTTGCCTTTGGTTAAGATCGGTCAATAAAGCGTTACTAATGGAATTATTTGTTGTAGGATAAAATATAACGGATGCCTTATATTTTGGCGTGATAAGGTAAGAAAGCGCACCTGAAAGGACTACTGCAGCTACACCGATGATAATCAATTGTTTCTTCCATCGGACAAACAATTCAATAACATCATTAAAGGTAATTAATCCATTTTTTGAGCCTGATTCTTCAAATTGATTTTGCATTCTTATGGTATAAAATTGTGGTGCAAAAATAGTAAAATTAGGCTATCAATGGTTGCAACGATTAAAAAATCAATTTATTGCTTGCCCCTTATCAGTATTTTCAACATTTTCTTAATATCAAATATCTGTAAAGTTAATATGACGAATGCAGTGCCGGCAGTAAATAAAGACAAGGAAATCCATAAATCCCTGAAGCCTTTAACAAAATAAAACAAGCCGAAAAGACTTACGATAAGTATAAGGAACTGTGCAATACTTTTATAATTAACTGAGAATTTAAAGAGGTAAAAGCATCGCGCAGTACAAGCCCCTGCAAAAATTGTCTGAGTAATTAATGAACTGAAAGATGCGCCATAAGATTGGTATTTTGGAATGAGATAAGTATTTAATCCTATATTTACAGTTAAAGCAATGATGGCAAAAATATTCATGGATTTTATATCACCCTTTGCGGTGAGTAAGGTTCCGAATGTATAAATCAGGCACATGGGTACAAAACAAAGCATGATATTACTAAAAACCTTGGCAGAAAGGATGGCATCCAACCCATAAGGGTCACTAAAATGGTAAAGGGCATTCACAATTTTGAAATTAAAGAAATGGGCTACAAATGCGATTGGAATGGCTATCACCATCAGCATTTTGATAGAAAGTTCTGTCAATGGTTTGATATCCTTTCCATCTGCCAGTAATTTGGAGAACATTGGAAGTAGCAAGCCTGAAAATAGCATGGCGAACATACACGCAGCATCAAGCAATCTAAAACTCTGTGCGTAAATACTTGAATGGAATACGGCATCCTTTTTATCTAAAAGCCAGTCCATCATCATAACATCAGCACGGGTATAAAAACCCATCAGGGCAAATAGAAGTGCATAGGGAATACTCTTTTTGAGAACTGCAATGAAATTAATTTTACCGGAATACCCTGGATTACCTAGAGCACTATAATATCTAATATTAAGGAAACCGGCAATGAGCAATGTTGTGATAGAACCCGCAATCTGTCCTATTGCAAAATGATAAATATCTATTTTCTTCATAAAATAGAAAATTAGGCAGAAAATAATGGCGAATGACTTATCACTAATCGAGAGCAAGCTGTCAATCGTGAACTTCTGCAAACCGCTGATATTGCTCCTGAAATAAAGAATAAAGGAGGTGATGACTTGGTTCAATCCAATTATCATCAGTAATTCTGTATCCATTTTCCGGTGGATTCCTATCATTGCAATTAAAACAAAATAAAGCGCGCTTAATGACAACTTGGCCAAGAGAATAGATTTGAAATTTTCTTTAAAAAAGAGGGAATTGCCTGCTACCTTGGTATTGTTGTAGTTTTGAATACCTACATCCAGCACAATATTAAAAATCAGGGAAAGATTAAGGATAATAAAATATTCGCCATAAGCTGCCCCCAAAGAGTTTTGGGCAATACGGTCAATAACCAAAAGCCATATTGGCTTAATGATCAGATTGAGCCCTTGAAGTAGAATTAAATTTTTTACGAATACTCTTCTCAAAATACGGCTACAAATTAAGTGATATAACTGCAGAAAACAAGCAGCTAGTATGCCTTTGTATTATTTTTACTTTAAAATGAGTCAAGGATAATAGTAATACTTTCTTTATTAATGTGATTTAATCAATGGCAACATGATTTCTTTGTTATCCAGACTACCTTCCAGCCCTTTCTCAATTATATATTTTATAAGGCGCTCGTTTCTTGTACCCTGTTCTTGTGCATAGCTGTAGGGACTGTTAGTAAAAGTTACCAATTCGTATTGGCTTTTAAAATCTTGAGGGTAATAATCACACAAGTCGTGTTCAATGTGCTTGAATTTCATGAATTCCGGTCGCCCTACAAGGTCGCGCATCTCCACAAAATTCTTACAGGCAAGGTCAGCAATGGCATCTGCATTTTTTATCCGGTTTTCCTGATAGGCATCAAATATGACATCCCAGTTGGGGTAGTATTGCTCAATTAAATCATCCAGTTCTTTTACATCTTCAAAACTGCAGTTCATGCCTTGCCCGTAGAAAGGAATCAAAGCATGTGCGGCATCGCCCACTAAAGCAAATTTATTGATCACCCAAGGTTGACATCTAACAGTTACAAGGTTGCCAATAGGATTTTCCATAAAATCCTTCAAAAGACCCGGCATCATGGGCACGGCATCTGAGAAATGTGTGTTGAAAAATGCAAGTACATCAGTTTCAGACTTTAAATTTTCAAAACTATTGGGACCCTCATATCCAAGGAACAAAGTACATGTAAAGCTACCGCCCAAGTTAGGCAGGGCTATCATCATAAATTCACCTCTTGGCCAAATATGCAGGGCATTTTTTTCTATTTGGAAAGAGCCTCCGGCACCGGGTACAATTTCAAGTTCCTTATAACCATAATTCTCATAGGTCTGCGAATAATTAAAGCGGTTGGTTTTCTGCATTTCACTCCTGATGGCTGAAAAAGCGCCATCGGTGCCAAACATCACATCGCCCGAGACTTTTATTTCCGTTCGATCAGCCTTGCGAATGGTGGCGGTATTGTTTTTTAAGTCTGCATCTACACATTTGCAATTGAAATACATTTTAACATTGGGATATTCCCCCGCCAGTTGAATCAGTTTTAAATTGAGGCCTGCTCTGGAAACTGAATTGATGTATTGGCCCTCTTTCCCATAAGGCTGGTAGCTGAGTTCACCTGTTTTGCTGTGCATTTTCCGGCCATTCATGGGAATTGCATCATGCAATACCTGATCGGCAAGCCCAACTTTCTTAAGTGCCTCAATGCCCCTTGTTGATAGTGCAAGGTTAATAGAACGCCCGGCTTCCTCCATGCCGGTGCGCATATCACTCCTTCTTTCGTATAATTCAACTTCAAAACCTCTTTTTGCAAGGCAAATGGCTAATAAAGAGCCACTTAATCCGCCACCAATGATAACTGCTTTTTCTTTCATCTTTTGTTGGTCAAAAATAGAGAAGTTTCTATTCATAGTAAAATCAAATTTTAGTACATGCCACAGATTCACAGATTTTTCTTTTGAAGCCGCTAATTGCACAGAATGTATTTTTTAAATGGGTTTAATTTGGCAGGGTAATTAAAACCATAAGCCACAGATTCACAGATTTTTCTTTTGAATCCACTGATTGCACAGAAAGCATTTTTTAAATAAGTTTAATTTGGCAGGGTCATTAAAACCATAAGCCACAGATTCACAGATTTCTCTTTTGAATCCACTGATTGCACAGAAAGTATCCTTTAATTTTCACATTAATCTGTGTATTCTGAGTCCTTTAAATAAATTTGCTAGGATAATAAAACCAATCAATAAAAGATTTTCAAGTTATATTAACGTGAGTTCGGGATAAGGAATTCTTTACTAAATGATTTCTAAAATAGGCATTGACTTGAAGGTACATTGGAATTCAAGAAAATTTCGCTCATGAAAAGTGTCGTGGCTAAAACTTTTAGTTTTAGAAACGGAATTACTCAATATAATAAAACTTGTTTTGGAAACGGATCTGCGGGCTGGGTCCACGCATGCGTAAAAATTTCATTTTGGCAGCAATGAAGGGCGAGCCTGCGCGAGAAGCCAATTTGAAATTTTCTATGCGTGGTGGGCTTTTTGCTTCCTTTTTGCCCAAACAAAAAGGAAGAGAAAGAACATTATAGGCTATTCATTAAAGTCTGATTAATCGAATTCTTAACCCGAACTCACGTTATATTACACTCCAATAAAAGCTAGCTTTTATTCCATTTTATTACAATTTAATTATTTTTCCAAAGGCTGTAATGCTGCTGTGCGGTGTGTTCTTTTGTCACTTTTTGGTTCCACTTTTGTGTTATATGGTTCCTAGTTCTATATTAAAAGAGTGGTTTATAAGCGCAGATACGTTTATATAATTACAAAGTTAACTAATAGATGTATGATGCTACTTTTCAGAACAGATAAGAAAAAAGTACCGTACTCCATTTATGCGTAAATCCTGTCTTAAATTCTTTGGAAATATAAGATTCAGAATAAGTGATGCCCAAGCGCTGATAGGCCAAATGCAAACCTATTTGCTGATAATAAACCAGTGGAGTTATCTGCTTTTGTGTTAAAGTATAAATATTGTGTCTGCTACCAATACCTCCTTGCAAAGTGCCATTATAGCGTATTAATTTCAATTCATTCCGCATGGTTAAAGCAAAGCGAAAGGATTTCAATTTTGAAGTGTTGAGGTATGGAAAGAAACTATTGCCAACATGAACGCGAATGATTTGTGCAACCGCTACATCATTAAAAACAGTGCCTGCATTTAGCTGACCGCCTAAAATGTACTCGAAATTATTTTGCACGATTAAGCCTTTGTCAAGGCCAACTTGTGTATTAATAAGCGGAGCATTTGCCAACTGGTATTGCCAGCCCAAAGCCTGTCTGCTGTTGACGGCATAGTGAATTTCCCTTTGGGTTTGTTCACCTAAGCCATATTTACCCAAGCTTCCAATACTCAACTGCCCGCTCAATAAAAGATGATGTTCGGTTAAAAGTCTTGTCATTTTATAGGATGCAAATAACAAGGAAGTATAGGGGCGGTCGTTTTTCTGCACCGTATCGCCAAAGATATCAGAAGGCGTATAGACATTTTGTTGAACGGTAAATTCATTTTGATGCTTATTTTGCCAAGGGGTAATGTATTTGAAATACGCCAATTGGGTTAAATACCGATCAGTGCTATGGTACAAATCGTTGGAATAGCTAAAATGGAATTGGCGGTAGTTGTATAGCTTCATTGTGTCTATAGGAGCAAATGCAGCACCTTTTATATAACAAGAAATTAGAATGGTGATTAAAATTGATTTGAACATTTAGGGTATATACGAGGGAATCGGGAAAATGTATTAGGGCAATACAGGGAATTTGATTAATATTGGTACGATTTATTCTTTTCCTAATAATAAAATGCCTCCATTATTTTGCTGAATTGAACAGTTCGCTTGCCATTATAATCTACAAAAACAATGATTTCCTCAATCACAGAAGTGCTTAGAAGCCTAAAATAAAAGGCAATAATTATTTCGCGATACTCACCAAATTAACGATGTAACTAAATTTATCTCTGTTAGGGTCGAAAAAACCAATGGCATAATACAATTTATCGTTTGCTAAGGTTAGGTTACTACTTACAGGTGTGCCGTAATTTGTAGCCCAGGCATTAAATGCAAATTTCGGGAATGTTGTAAAAATGCCAGTTGCTAAATTATATTTTTTAATATTTTTATCCGCATTTTCAAAATACAGATGCCCAGTAGATTCATCGTAAACTATATTTTTGATATTATTGTATTCATAAAAATTACCCTCTGGGGTATAATAATTAAAGTCATTGTAGCTGTGAACTCTTATTTTTGAAATTTTACGAGTTGTTTTTTCATATTTATAAATATGCACTTTTCTATCTGTGAAAACAGAAATATCAATTAAACCATAATATACAAATTGCTTGTCTTGAAAGCTGATAATTTTACTTGGTTTTAAACCTATTAAAGCAATTGTGTCTTTCACTATTTTGTAGTGCCCGGAGCCATCTGGGGCATAAGGATTTCCAACAGCATTGGTCATTATGGTATCAGAAAATTGCACAACAGAAAATTCGTAGTTGTGGCCGGGCGATTCGTCTACAACGATTTCGGAACTATAGCCAATATAATTTTCAGGATTGGCTTTGGAAAAATAATTGTCGATAATTACATTGTTTATGAATTGTTGGCCGTTTTGACCATTTACTGCTTGAAAATTAGTAATTCTTCCCGATGTAATGCCCGGTGCTATATTGAGCACATTCAGTTGATTGCTTCGCCATCTTTCTTTGAGAACATGCAC
>JBBQIF010000182.1:0-6451 GCA_038324665.1 Bacteroidia bacterium | reverse complement strand
TGATTATTCGCCCAGATATAATTGCTTAACATACTCTCCTGGAAATGAAACTTAAGAAGTGGCCCATTGATTTTAGTATTTTCGGAAGAATTTCCAATTAATGCACGACTTTCTTTGCGATTAGCAAAACCAAAAGAGCCTCCCCAATCCCATAGACCCATATATCCTGCATCACCTTTTGGTTTAATAGATATTGTAGGTTTTGGAGTTGCCACAACTGATTTAGAAATTATAGATAAACATAAGCAAATAATAATTTTATTGAAATGGGATAATAAACGAGTAACAGTAAGCATATCCTACAAATTTAGCAGCATGGCCTCATTAAGATACTAACCCTAAAGTAGTAAATTTAACCTAACAACAAGCTAGTACCTAGCGCCAAAGTGAGATTAATTTTTTATAATCTTTTGTATCAACAGTATGCCATTATCACCAGTTACTTTTACAATATAAAACCCATTACTGAATGCGCTAAGGTCAATTGTAAAGAATCCTCCGGCACTTTTTAGATCATCTTCCAAAACGCCAAGAGAATTGTAAATTTCAATTTTAAAATCATTGGCAGTGCCAGGAAGCGTTAAACTGAATTTGCCATTCGAAGGGTTAGGGTAAACAACTATGTTGCTTACTGCCTTACTTATCCTGCCAACTGAAGATATATTACCAAGGAAATACCGCCCTATCACCAATCTGGCTCCAGATGAATCCATGATGCCGCCGGCATATAATTTACCATCGGTCGAAAAGGCCAGTCCGCCAATGTTAGAATTAAGCAATCCAAAATCTTCACTTACAACACCCGAATTGCCAAAACCATTATCTATTGTGCCATTATCATGATACCTTAAAAGGGTAAATTTAGATTTGCCACTTGCTGACACATCCTTGCCTCCCAAAATAACTTTTCCGTCAGGTTGCAACAGGAGCCTTGACCCCGTTTGGGTAAGCTGGTTAATATCAGTACTTACCTTCCCTCCTTTTCCAAAGCTATTATCGAGGTTGCCAAGGCTGTCGAACCTTGCTATACAGAAGTCACCCTTGTTTTTTGACTGGAAACTGTCGGAAGAAAATGTTAAGATAAATTTACCGTCCGGCTGTAAAATCCCATCTGCGAACTGATCGGAACTTGTGGCAAAATTAAATTTCATTTCACCATTGGTGCCAAAATTTTTATCAATACTCCCATCACTGTTAACCTTCACAATTATTAGCTTATAAGTATCATCACCGATGGCTAGTATCTTCCCATTCGGGTAAACTAAAATCTTTTTAAGACTAATACTGCCAAAAGTTATAGCAGTAAGAATAGCATTGCCACTATTACCGAATGTCAGGTCTGGCCCTCCATTGGCCATGATGCGTTTCAGCGCATATTGCGACATTAACCCACTACCAGAATTGAAAGTTGTAGTGCCGCCTATTATAATTTTACCGGCTATTTGTTCCGCTAATGTAGTGGATACGAGAAAAGTGCCCATGCCGTAATCGTAATAGTGGTTGTCGGAGTATTTATAGATCTTGTTATTAAAAGAAGTGTCTATGACTCCATCTTTATTGTAGAGAAATACCTGAAAATTGCTACCCCCCGCTCCTTGGGTAATCAGTATCCCATCATCTTTCTTTATGATAAATGCAGCTTTTCCGCCAAGACTAGTCGATAATTCGCCTTTGGTAGCAAAAGTAGTATCACGTGTGCCGTTATTATTAAACCTAGCAAGATAAGTATAGGAATAAAAACCTTGGTTTTTTGCATAAGAAACGATCACCTTTCCATCGCTTTGAGTCTCTGCCTGAAATGACCCTGAAACATAACCATCATGGATTTTTACCACACCCTGCTTGCCCCATGTAGGATCAGGTGTACCGGCCGTTTGGGCAATCAATGAACCAGATGTTACCAAGATGCATGTCAGGTTTAATATCGTAAATTTAAAATTTTTCTTTTTCATATACATTATGATTATTGTTTAATTACCTTTTTTACTGTTAACAAATCGTTGTCATGCCTGATCTTTACAATATAAAAACCGTTGGCATAAGCACTCAGGTCAAGGGTATTAAGTCCTCCCGTACTTTCCTGCTCATATAACAAAAGCCCCATTGTATTATAAACTTCGATCTTCGTGCACTGGACCTGTATTGAAACCGAAACATTAAAAATCCCGGTGCCCGGATTGGGATAAACAGCAATGCCATCTGCAGGTTTCATGACTTTAATTACTCCCGAAGGTTTCGTAAAATAGAACCTGTACAATCTAAAATATTCCCAATAATCATAAGTACATGGAAAATAAACAGCCCCATTATATATCGTAAATCTTTGCCCTATAGGGTCCTGTGTTATATGCCAAAATGGATTGTCATTAGATTGATTATATATTTTGGGCATGATGGCCTCATTTATTCCATCAGTATAATAAAGTTGTACGTCAGATACAGAATCCTTTCTGGATGCAAGGAATACAATATGGTTATCAAAAGAAGTAAGGTTAAAGGGATAAAGGTCCTTTCTATGGGTTACTTTATAGGTGCCTTGTTTGGTGCCATCACTTTTCCAAATTTGAAAACCGGTAGAATCATTTCCTACCATATACATAAATCCATTGTGCTTTATCAATTCAAAATTATCATCTGCAAACCCTGGAGGATAAGCACTGCTTCCTACAATTTCGGCTTTAAATATCTTTGTACCTGTATCTGTTCCATCTGATACCCACAATTGTCTTGGTGTGCCACTGGTAGAACCCTTAAAATAAAGCTTATTCTTATATTCAATCATTTTATTTGGAGATAGTCCATTATAACAAGATGAGCATTGGGAGGTTACCTTGATTGTTGAGTCTGCCATACCATTGGTTCTCCATATCTGGTATTCTGTAGCATTATGTTTTGCACTAAAGTAAAGGTAATTATTCATTAGGGTAAATCCTCCAATTTTGGCATCATTACCAAAATTGATTTTTTTCAACTGATGCGTCCCTGTATCTGTGCCATCTGATACCCATAACTGCTGTTTGGTAAGGCCATCACTAGCCCCAAAAAAAAGCTTATCCTTATAGATAAACATTTCAGTAGGGGTTTCTGATGTCGTATTGATATCTTTTATCACTTTTGTTCCAGCGACGGTGCCATCAGTTACCCAAAGAGAAGTTGTTGGCGTAACATCATAGCTATGGAAATATATTTTACCTTTATATTGAATATAGTTTTTGCCCTTATTATCCCTTATTTTATAGGTGCCATCTGTTGTCCCATCACTTCGCCACAGGGTTTTATCTTTGTCATCGTGGAACAATAGTAAATTTCCAATAGCTTGGAGGTCAATAATAGTTGGGTACTGAGCTCCGCCAACATTAATTTGCTTTACAATAGAGGTACCTGCCCAAGTACCATCGCTTTTCCATAGCTTGTTGCCATTTTCGCTGCCGGGATCATCGGTGCCAAAAAAGTATAGGCTCCCATTCATAACTGTAAGATAACGTGGATTCAATGACCATGTACTATTACCGTTATAGTAAGGAGGTGTCACCGCTTCTATAGTTTGTCCATAGCAATTTATAGCAGCCATGAATAGTAAGAGTGTAAAAATTTTATTTATCATATTTTAAGTGGGTTTGGTAATTATATTAAACGTTATCATTCATCTTCAGAAATCAAATTAAGTTATAAATCTTCATAATTGCATTACTTAATTTATAGCATATCACAGGCGTAACATTTTTTCTCAATTGATGATAATTAATTTCGCCCTTCTATTATTACCGGTATCATCCGTAAGATTCAACCAGTAGTAACCCGTTGGCAATTCGCTTGTATTAACCACAGCGTGCTGACCTGATATACTTTCACAAAGCACTACTTCGCCTATTGAATTGAATACCTGCAGTATCGCAGTTTCAATATGCAGCCAATCTATATTCAATTTGGCACTAGCAGGGTTAGGATAAATGAAAAGTACTTCATGTTTTACAGATAGTATCTTGGAAGCGGTACTGTATTCATACGCACCCATGTCTGGGCTAGCATCTCTTGCATACCCCCTAATATCTTTAGCCGGAGCCCCATTGGCAGTGCCCACATTGGCGCAAGGTGACCCACTTTGAAGTGACAGGCCATCATCCGCATTCATAAAAGTATTATCCGGACCATCTGGATCATTTGAATTGACAAATAAGGGGTTCTGTGCAAAAATATTACTACTTGTACTAATATTAGGAAAGTCTTTAGCTGGATAATTGGTTAAATTATTAGCCAGTTGAAGGGAAGAATAGCTGGCAAATAAAAGAGCAGCGGTATTATAAATATCCGAACCGTATGTGGTGGTACTGCCAGCTTTGGTATTGGCCCAAAAAACAGCATTTTTGATACGCGTACTATCGGAGGAAAAACCGCTATTATATATGCCGCCACCTATATTTGAGGCCGTATTCGCATAGAAAGTAACATTAGCAAGCACTGGCTCTGCAGAATAATTATACATACCGCCGCCATTCATGGAAGTATTCGCGTTAAAAAGTGTATTGCTGATTAATGGCCTGGCAGCCGAATTATACATGCCACCACCGTTTTGAGCTGTATTAGTAGTAAATACGACATTCATAAGTATGGGATTGGTGGAGCCCCCAAAAACGTAATTGTGCATACCCCCACCGGAAGTTACTGCACTGTTCCCCGAAAAAAGGATATTTGTAAGATAGGGTGAAGCGTTTGAATTAGCCATTCCTCCGCCAAAATTTGCCTTATTATTAGAAAATATCACATTCATTAAGGTTGGTGAGGAATTATCATTGTACATTCCGCCACCACTGTTAGTGGCTGAATTGGATATGAATACAATGTCTCTAATATCCGGCGATGCATTAAGAATATGCATGCCGCCCCCATAATTCTGGTAAATACTTGTGCCAACATTAATACTATTTTGCCCATTGGCATTTCCACCGCTCACTGTAAACCCATCCAAACGACTGGCATTGCTCACATTCATCAACAATAACACATGGTAACAATTATCAGTATCACTACCGATTGTGCCAATGTCACCACTTAATATAGAAACATTTCCTGAGGTCCTTTGTGTTACATTAGTTTCTGTACCCTTAAATCCACCATAAATTGAAACAGAATCAGGCAGATAAAATGACTTGTCTCTTGGGTTAATAGGCTTTGAATTGCCAAGTGGGTCCGATGTTGGTAGGTAGGTGCCGCCCGCAATCCAAATCTCACTTGCTCCACAATTACGGGTAGCATTTAAGGCTGACTCCAAAGTCGTAAAAGCATCCGTCCATGTGGTACCATTGTTCAAACCGGTTGCAGCTCCGTTCACAAAAGCCGTTTTATTAATAAAAACAGGACAGGAAGCAGGATTGTACTCGTAAGCGCCCATTTCTGGATTGCCGGCTCTGGCCAAACCGGTAATATCTGTTGAAGATGCAGAAGTTCCTTTGTCTATACATGGAGAGGTTTTTTTCAACTCCAAGCCATCATCAGCCGTCATATAAAAGCCATCAGAGCCTGCAAGGTTATTTGTATTTATGAATTGAGGGTCAAACCCAAAGATATTATTACTGGTGCCAATTCCCGGAAATGCCGCCGCAGGGTAGAAAGTAATGGTATTTGCCAATTGCATGGAACTATAGCTGATCTGTATGCTGGTATTTGTAGATATATCTGCAGTAGCTTTTACCTTGCTGAAAGCTGCGTCGTTATCCCAGAATATACAGTTCTTAAGTATTGATGAGGAATTATCATCATTCAACCCTCCACCTTTTCCCCCTAAAAATGAGGTTAACGCAGTGTTTTGAAAAAAAGTGACACTGGTAAGCACCGGTGCTGAAGATGCCTCGTTATGCACACCGCCGCCAAATCCTCCAAGATTATTCGAAAAAACGACATTTGTTATATTAGGAGATGAATTTGAATTGAGCATGCCCCCACCTCTTGTAACCCCCGAATTTCCTATAAAAACAGAATTGGTTATTACAGGTGATGAAGCATCATTGAGCATCCCGCCAGCACCGCCACTCCCAAAGCCTGTGCCATCACCCGCATGGTTCGCATAAATTACCATATTGTTAAAGACCTGGAATGAGGAAAAATTGCAAATACCTCCCCCGAATTGTCTGCTAATGACTTTTGTTCCAATGGTAATAGAACCAGTGCCGAAACCGTTGGCGAGTGTTACAGTAAAGCCATCCATCTTTGTCGTATTGGCCGCATTTATCGATAGCACTACATGGTAACAGTTATCCTTTCCGCTGCCCTGAATCCCTATATCACCACTCAATATGGTAACATTTCCAGGTACCCGTTGAGCAATCGCCGTTTCGGTACCGTCAAAACCGCCGTAATATGCCACTCCAGATGTGAGGTAAAAAGTCATGTCTCTGGGGTCTGTCGGCGAGGCATTTCCAAAAGGATCTTTAGTTGGCAGGTAAGTCCCTGCGCT
>JBBQIF010000181.1:0-6476 GCA_038324665.1 Bacteroidia bacterium | reverse complement strand
ATCTGTAGCGATCCACAAATTCTCTGATAGATCACAATAGGCTGCTACAACTGCATTACTACCGATTGACAATGGATTGGATTTATCATTCTTGTAATATTTTATTTGTTCTGTGGCCTTCTCGTATGCAAGCATACCTTTATTCATGGTTCCTATCCAAAGCGTATTCCTATGCCAGTTCAACGTATTAATTTCCTTCCCTTCTGCGCGCAATTGCAAAGGCAGGTTTTCCTCTTTTAGTGTATGTGTATTGAAACAAATTAATTGACTAAGGCCGCCCATCCATAAATATCCATCATCATCTAATACCATTCCTGTCATGTATCTCAAGCTCTTATTATCACCATCTTGTAAAAAACTGTCAGTTTGCTGTGACCAAATATCATAGCTAAAAAAACCCGAAGATGAATTGTACCAGATCTTACCCGTCTTGTCCAAATACGCCTGACGAAATATCCCATCCCCGCCCTTAAGTGCTATAATTTTACAATCTTTACTACTTGGCAAATATTTGTAAAAATTTTTGTTACGGTCCCAATACCAGATATAGCCTTCTTTGTCTTTTCCCAATACTTCTATCCAGTTATCCATCTCCAATGAATCTTTTGTAGGATAAACGCGTTCCAATTTATCCTTTTTTAAATTATACCGATTCAATCCATTCCTGCTTCCCGTCCAGAGATTTCCATCAGCATCCTCAACAACACCTGCAGTGAAATGATTGCACAGAGGTTGAACAGACGCTCCGAATCGATAAGTAGTAAATTGCACGCCATCATATCTGTTAAAACCATCGCCTGTACCGAACCACATAAAGCCTCTTGAATCCTGAAAGATAGAATAAACGGAACTTTGGGATAAACCCTTGTCCACTCCCAAATGAGAAAAGTACAATACTTGTGCATCCATGTAAATAACCATGAAAACACACATTAAAAGCATTATGAAATTTTTCATCCTAAGAAACAAATGTAAGTGATGCTGACAAATATGCAACAATTACCAAATTTTATTAATCATTGCAATTTTAAACCCATTTAAATTTTATATTTGCCCATACATGTCAGATTTTGTAGCACTATATGAATCGTTAAATGTCGCTCAGAAACAAGCCGTCAACCATATTGAAGGCCCTGTAATGGTAGTGGCTGGCCCGGGCACTGGCAAGACCCAGATACTTGCAGCCCGCATTGCCAATATCCTCCAGAAAACAGACACCAATGCTTACCAAATTCTTTGTCTTACCTATACAGATGCAGGCGTAGTAGCGATGCGCGAAAGACTGCTTAAATTTATTGGACCGATTGCCTACAGGGTGCATATCCATACTTTCCACTCGTTGTGCAATGAGATTATCCAACACAATAACAATTACTTTGGATATATTGGATTAAAACCTGCCTCAGATCTCGATGTAATTGAAATTATGCAGGCAATGATTGACGATATACCGAATGGCCATGTTCTAAAAAGATTAAAAGGTGAGGTGTATTATGACGTTGACAATTTCAGAAGTTTATTCAGACTCATCAAAGAAGAAAATCTCAAGATTGGAGATATTAAAACCAACGCTGATGCTTATTTCGCAGAACAAGAAGAAATCGGTGAATTTAAGTATAAACGGAAAGGCAAGGGTTTTGAAAAAGGGGATATTAAACAAGCTGCCTATGACGAAGCCAAATTAAAAATAGAAAAACTTAAAGCTGCTGTTGATTTATTCTCTGTTTTCCAAGAAAGAATGCTGCAGCAAAAACTATATGATTTTACTGACATGATTACGTGGGTGGTAAGGGCTTTTGAAGAAGACAAGAATTTCCTTTTAAATTACCAAGAAAGATTCTTATATGTATTAGTAGATGAATTTCAGGACACCAATGGAACCCAAAATCAGATAGTCAATTATATTACCGAATATTGGGATGTTCCCAATCTTTTTGTGGTAGGCGATGACGACCAATCTATCTATAAATTTCAAGGTGCTAACATCAGCAATATTCTTGATTTTGCAGTTCAATACGGCGAACATTTAAAGACAGTTGTGCTCACGGATAATTACCGTTCTAGCCAATTAATTCTAGATGCATCCCGTGCTTTAATCAATTTGAATGATGAGCGTATTAAAGAAATAAACAAACACCTTGTAGCTAAAAACGAACTTTATCAAAGTTATCCCATTCCGCCTTTTATCAATAATTATTTTAATCCGCTACATGAAGCCATTGGCATAGGCGAAGCAATACAACAATTGCATTCAGAAGGGGTGCCCTACACAGAAATTGCTGTACTCTACCGCAACCACAAACAAGTAGATATATTAATTAAATACTTCAAGGTTAATAGTATCCCTTTCAATTCGAAAAGGAGAGTGAATATTTTGCATGAAATGTTGGTGATAAAACTTGTAAAAATACTAACCTATCTTGATGCCGAAGCTAAAAAACCCTATACAGGCGAAGAACATATTTTCGAAATTCTTAACTTTGATTTTTATAAAATACCTTCGCTTGAAATTGCCAAAATAAGTATAGATATTAAGGCTAAAAGGGCGAAGTGGCGAGATTACTTAAGTAATTTGGCAAAAAACAAAAACGATCTTTTCAGTGGCTTGGCAGGTGTTGATGGCCGAACTGAATTAAAACGACTGGTGGAAGACCTTGAATACTGGACAGGGCAAGTGAATAATATAACAGTTCCCCAACTGGTAGAAAAAATAATAGCAAAAGGCGGTATTTTAAGTTACGTGATGCAAGTAGATGACAAACGCTGGCAGATGCAAATTCTCCGTACTTTTTTTGATTTTATAAAGGAAGAGGCTGCCAGGAATCCACGTATGCAATTGACCGATCTATTAAAAACCTTACAACGTTACGAGCAGTTCAGTATATCTGTTGAAGCATGGCAAATTTTGCAGGTGCAGGATAGTGTTAACTTAATTACCACTCATAGTAGTAAGGGTCTTGAATTTGAACATGTGTTCATTATCAATTGCATGGAAAAAGCATGGTTCACAGGTAATAGGGAGCGGGATTTTGGTTTATCTAAAATTTATTTTCAGGTGAATGATGAGGAGGCGGAGGCGGAAGAAAACAGACGTCTTTTTTATGTCGCTATGACCCGTGCAAAGAAAGGTCTTGCGATATCATTTCACCAGCAAACAATGGATACCAAGCCGGTAGAAAAACTCAGATTCATTGAAGAGTTGGCCAGTATTAGCGAGTTGATAATTACACATCCATCAGTAGATGAAAATGCTATACTTGATTTTGAATCACAGTATTACCAAGATGAAGAATTTCCTGATTTCGAATTGATAGACCATCATTACCTCGATACACTTTTGGCCAATTATACCCTTTCTGCTACCCATCTAAATTCCTATTTAAGATGTCCTGTTGAATTTTATTTTAACCAAGTATTGAAGGTACCAAGTGCAAAGAGCGAAGGTGCAAGTTTCGGTACTGCAATACACTATGCACTCGAAAACCTCTTTGGGGATATGCAGAAAGATGAAAATAAGGAGCTGCCTCCATTGGACACTTTGGTAACTTATTTCGAAAAATCCATGTATGCCCAGCGCGACAGCTTTACCGAGGAATCGTATTCTCGAAGACTAGCACATGGCAAAATGATATTGCCCAAATATTATATTGCAAATGCAATACAATGGCAAAATGAAAAAGTATTCAGCGTTGAAAAAAATATTCAAAATATTGAAGTAGCCGGTGTGCCAATTAAAGGTAAACTTGATAAAATAACCTTTGAAGGGAACAGTGCTTATGTAATAGATTTTAAAACCGGTGATTTTAAATACGCCAAATCTAAATGTAACCCACCAAAGGAAGACCCTGACCCAGCAAAACCCGAACAGGTACTAGGCGGTGACTATTGGCGACAGATGGTTTTTTATCACCTACTGATCGAAAACGACCATAGCACAAAATGGACCATGACAAGGGGGGAAATGAACTTTGTAGAACCGGATAAGTTTGATAAATTTGAAAAAGTACAATTCGCCATTTCACCTGAAGATGTTAGCACAGTTACCGAACAAGTAAAAAATACTTATGCCCAAATTAAGGCACATGAATTTACCAAAGGATGCAATGATGAAAGGTGCCACTGGTGCAATTTTGTGAAATATTATTTGAAAAAAGAGATACAAGTAACAGAGCGTTTGCCGGGGAGTATGGCGGAGGAAGAAATATAGTAAAACTCCTATTTTTCTGGCACAATCAACTTGCTTTCACCGTCTTCCCACTTATACATTTTCCCTTTTCTTTTTTCGATCGTCCCATCAGATCGTATTTTACTAAGGTAAATGGTTTTAATTAATTTAGTGCCATTTTTTTCTTTGGCATCTGGTATATATAACTGCAGCTCAAATAACTTACCCTCTTTATCATAGAACTTAAGGGTATCGGAGAATACGCCATTCATTTTCATTCCTTTTGCATAAAGCTTGCCATCTTTTCTGTAGGAAGTAAAAGGACCTATTTCTATATTGTTAACATACGTGAGGTCAAATCTCCTGTAGTTCTCCACCCTGTCCCATTCTTCCCACACCCCATTAAGCGTATAAGTGGTGTCATTAAAACGTCCTTTCAAAAATAATCTACCATCATTTGTATAAATTTTACCATCGAGGTTGGTGGAATTAATCTCCCTAAATAGCGCACCATCCTGGTAATACTGTTTTATTATTTCAGGATTTACCACGGCAACACTTGTATCCCTTCCTTCTTTATCGGAAGTTTCATCATTTTGTATAACGCCTTTATTATTGCACGCCAAAGCTATCAATAAAGCCAATATTATTCTCTTGTCCATATTCTTATGCAAACATACTTAATATCTCAGAAAGAAACAGTGGTGGGGGTAGATATGTTGGGCAAAATAAAGTAATACTATGCTTTCAGGCGCTATTAATTTATACAATAAAGTGCTCAAATTTAAATTGGATTCTATGAACTATATGAAAGGTTTGGGATTAGCAATGGCATCATGAATAGTTTAGATAATTTTTAAATCATGGAAATTTGTCTTATATTTGTGGACAAATGTCTTTAATATATCTATGACAACAAAAATAAACATAGAAAAAAAACTGAATAAGGAGGTCAGCAATCTTATAAATGAAAGTCCTGCTGCTTACTTACCTATTAGAGCGAAACACAACCTTACTTATGATGATTTTCTTTCAGATAAAATGCTCATCATTGCAGCAATCCGTAAAGGCATCCCTTATTCCCTCTTTAATCTCATACAAATTTTTGCCCCATTCAGCGAGAATGATTGGGCAGGTTTCCTTGATATTTCAACTAAATCATTACATAGATATAAACTTTCTTCAACGCCTTTTAAACCCAGCCAGTCAGAGAAGATCATAGAGATTGCTGAAGTAATGAACATAGGTTTAGATGTATTCGGCAACATGCCTAAATTCAAATTATGGCTTGATACTCCCAATTTCACAATGGGAAATATGATGCCAATAGAACTACTTAAAGATTCTTATGGAAAAGAATTGGTGATTAGCGAATTGATAAGGATAAATCACGGCATCTTGGTATAAAATGGAGGTATTCAGGCTATCGCGTAAAAAATTTGCCAGACCACTTTCGGGAAAGGGAGCCGCATTGAAAGGAGCTCGATGGAATTCAGTTGGGACAGAAATGATTTACTGTGCATCTAACCGCTCCCTTGCAATGGCCGAAGTTGCAGTTCATTTGACCCTCGCCACCCTTCCCGATGATTATACCATGATGCACTTAAATATTCCGGATGACATTGCTATAAAAAAAATAAATGTGCGCGACCTTCCTGAAAACTGGAACGCATTCCCTCACCAAGGCACAACACAGGCTATTGGCGATAGATTCATTTTCGAAAATAAATATTGCATACTACAGATACCTTCTGCTGTAACCCAAGGAGATCATAATTTTCTTATTAATCCCAACCACCTAGAATTTCCAAAAATAAAAATTATATCAATTAGCCGCTTTCCATTTGACAAGCGGATCTTTAAATAAAAGTCTATCTTCCTTCAGATAAAAAATCTTCAACTCTAGGGTTCAGTTGCATTATTACCTTATCCATATCAGCCTTGGTCTGGTTTAATTCAAAATGAATTATGTTTGCAAAGTAAATACAAAGCAACCCATGGTAAAGCACTTTAAAAAAACGGAGCTCATCTACATTCTTATTCCTTTGGTTTGTCTTTTTTTTTATTTAGGATTGGTAAGACCAGGATCGAAACATCTCGACCTTGTTCCGCATATCAATTATTTCCGCAACCTTGCAGATGCTTTTCTGCACGGCCGTTTGGATATCGTTAACCCTAATACTTCTTTCGATCTTGTTTTGTATGGCGATAAAACTTATGTCTATTGGCCCCCTGTGCCGGCGCTTGTTTATATGCCACTTGTAGCCATCTTTGGCATTAACTTGCCGGATGCATTGATTAGTCTCCTTTT
>JBBQIF010000180.1:0-6476 GCA_038324665.1 Bacteroidia bacterium | reverse complement strand
GCTTAGTTTCTGGTGGCTCAATAGTCATTCTGTCGACCTTGAAGGTAATAAGATTCAATTTGCCAGTCCGGAATTTATCTATACCATGATATCAGGCGTAGTCACTTTCATGTTTTTTAATTTCAGGACTAAGGCAAAGGTATTCGCGGGAGATATTGGTAGTATTGGTTTGAGCTTTGTGATACTTTACCTGATGATGAGTCTGATTTTTAAAACAGGGAATTATGCATATCTGCTGCTATTCGCTGTATTGGGAATGGATGCAGGCTTAACAGTGATTTATAAATTAATATTGAGGGAAAATATTTTTGTACCACACCGCGATTTTTTATTTAAGAAATTGGTGCATGTAGGTAAAGAAAAGCACCTAAAGATTTCCGCTATTTATGCTGGTGTGCAAGCTTTAATCTCAATCATTATTATTGCCTTGCCCCTTCAAAGAAAATTGTCAGCACAATTGAGCATTTTGTTTATTTGTGCCGTGATATTGTGCGCCCTCTATATTTCGGTGAGGAATAAATACACCAAACAACGCATTATTCGTATCAGAGAAATTGAGGAAATTGAGTAGGGTTGGCCTCATGCATCATGCCATACACGGCAATGAAAATATCCTCCGCATTCGGTTTAGAAAAATAGTCGCCATCCGTACCATAAGCCGGTCTGTGCGCTTTTGCTGTAATGGTTAATGGTTGTGCATCTAAATGAATATAACCTTGTTGCTCCTCTAACACTTTTTGCATCATATAGGCACTTGCTCCGCCCGGCACATCTTCATCAATGAAAACAATTCTGTTTGTTTTCTTCAATGATTGCACAATGCTGTGGTTAATATCAAAAGGCAATAAGGTCTGTACATCAATCAATTCGCAACTGATACCAACTCCTGATAATTTTTTCATGGCATCTTGTATCACACGCAATGTACTGCCGTAACCAACAATCGTAACATCTGTTCCTTCGTTTAATATTTCCGGAATGCCCAGAGGCACAGTAAATTCTCCAATATTCGAAGGCATTTTTTCCTTTAATCGGTAACCATTTAAACATTCTATAACCAATGCGGGCTCATCTGCTTTCAACAATAGGTTATACATACCCGCCGCCTGCGTCATATTGCGTGGTACGCACACATACATACCTCTTACAGCATTGATGATCATACCCATTGGTGAGCCGCTGTGCCATATCCCTTCTAGCCTATGTCCTCGTGTACGGATGATAACCGGTGATTTCTGCCCGCCTTTGGTTCTGTATTGCAAAGTAGCAATATCGTCACTCATGATTTGAATGGCGTATAACAAATAATCCAAGTATTGAATTTCAGCAATTGGCCTTAATCCCCTCATGGCTGTGCCTATCCCCTGACCGATTATACTCAATTCTCTAATGCCTGTATCACTCACACGAATTTCACCATATTTTTCCTGCATACCTGCAAATCCTTGGTTCACATCGCCAATTGCACCAAGGTCCTCACCGAAGGCAAATACTCTTGGGTCGCGGGCAAAAGCGGCATCAAAACATGCCAACAAAACCTCTCTACCATCTACAGAAGGGGCCTCGTTATACTCAGGTTTTATTTCAGTAAAAGCTAATGCATTATCATTGGATTCACTGTGAAGATTGGAGGAATAGCGATCAAAATTATCACTTAGAAATTGCTTGTAAAAGGCTTTAAGGTCGGCCCTTTCAGGTGTTTCAGAGCCTAAGGTGGCAATCAATACTTTATTGATGGCGATGCCAATTTCTTTCCGTATTGGGTCTTTGGTTGCTTTTAATTCTTTTGCCGCTTCCTCTGCAACTGGATTGTTAAATGCTTCCAATAAACCAATAATATCCTGCACATCCTGTTTAATCGGCGAGAGATACGCTTCCCATGCCTTCTTCCTGCACTCATTTACGTAATTAATGGCATTGTTCTCAATGATTTCAAGCTCATCTGCAGTAGCGATATTATTTTCTGTTATCCATTCCCTCATTTTTACGACGCAGTCAAAATCAGTTTCCCATTGCAGGCGCTCCTTGCTTTTGTAGCGCTCATGCGAACCGGAGGTACTGTGTCCCTGGGGTTGTGTTACCTCATTAATATGGATTAGAACAGGGCGGTGATTGCTGCGGCAGTTTTCTATTGCTTCCTGATAAACTTTGCAGAGTTGGGGATAATCCCATCCCTTTGCGTTGTAAATGTCCACACCATCGCCATCTTCGTCACTATTGAACCCACTTAATATCTTACTGATGTTTTCCTTAGTCGTTTGGTATTTGGCAGGTACAGAAATACCGTAACCGTCGTCCCAAACGCTCATGGCCATTGGTACTTGCAGCACACCTGCAGCATTAATCACTTCCCAGAATCCACCTTCGCTAGTGCTGGCATTGCCTATGGTGCCGAAGGCTACTTCATTGCCATTATCAGAAAAATCGGGGTAGTTGTGGAGGGCCGGGTTCTGCCTGTATAATTTTGAGGCAAGCGCTAACCCCAATAAACGGGGCATTTGCCCGGCAGTGGGAGAAATATCTGAGGAGGAATTGTAGCGGTCGGTTTGCGGTAACCAGTTGCCGTTGTTATCCAGTTGCCTAGAGCCAAAGTGACCGTTCATGCTGCGGCCGGCACTGTTAGGTTCGGCTTCAATATCTGTGTGAGCGTATAATTGTGCGAAGAAGTTCTGCACTGTATTCATACCAGTAGCGAACATGAAGGTTTGGTCGCGGTAATAACCACTGCGGGTATCCCCTTTTTTAAAGGCTTTTGCCATGGCCAGTTGCGCTACTTCTTTACCATCGCCGAAAATGCCGAATTTAGCCTTACCAGTTAAAACTTCTTTTCTACCCAGTAAACTGGCTTGCCTGCTTTCGCATGCGAGCTTATAATCATTGAGTACTTCGGTTTTAAAAGTTTCAAAATCAATTGTTTGCTTGTCTGTGGCCATGTTGATAGACATTTTGCAAAAATAAGCATTAATATGAAGATTAAAAATGGGGGTAGTTTCGGTACTGTATCGATTTGATACGAGATACTTTAAATAGGTTCAATTGTGAAGCAAGGTAATGCTTTGTTGGTGAAAAACACCAACAAAGGCGAAAGGCGAAGGCAAAAAAAAAGCGATATTCCTCACTTCAACGCCATATTTTTACCCCCTCGGAATAATTGAGTCTTACAAATAAAAAGCCCTATACAAGCACCAACCATATCAGCCACAAAATCCCAACCATCACCTACCCTTGTAGCTGTATAATAATGCTGGAATAATTCTATAAACAAACCGTAAGCGGCACACAAAATAAGTGCAACTATAAAGCCATTTTTTGGTAATTGAAGTTTATGCATACTTTTTTTAAAACCACGCATTAATAGATAACCCAGTATAAGAAAAATAGCAATGTGAGCGATTTTATCTAAGTGAGGGATATTGAAAAACTTAGGTGCGGTAAGCTCCTTATTCTCAGAAGTGCATAGCCAGAAAATAAAAATTGCCCACAATAATGCGGGCAACTGATATTTTAATATCTCCAATATTTTTTTCAAGTAGATTCGGTTTAGTGACCGATTAATGCTTTGTAAGCATTCACATCCAATAAATCACTTAATTGTGAAGCATCAGATAGCTTTATCTTTACCATCCATCCCGCATTGTAAGGGTCCTGGTTCACCATTTCTGGTTGAGATTCAAGCGTTGGGTTTACTTCAGTGATTTCTCCACTAACAGGCATGAAAAGGTCGCTCACTGTTTTAACCGCCTCTACGGTTCCAAAAGTTGCTTCCCTTGCAAGGGTTTGGCCTTTTGTTTCAATTTCAACAAACACGATATCGCCTAATTCACCTTGTGCAAATTCTGTTATTCCAACAGTTGCCACATCACCTTCAACACTTATCCATTCATGTTCTTTGGTGTACTTTAAGTTTTCGGGAAAATTCATAAGATTATTTTTTTTATTTTTTTTTATTAGTTCAATGTTATCCTCGTTATACATTTTTTAGCACCTGGCCACTGAGCTTGTCGAAGTGGTCGAAGTGGTCGAAATCAATCCCATACATGGCTCAATAATAAACTTACCTTGTCTTTCAATACATTTCTATGTGCTATCAAATCTACAAACCCATGTTCAAGTAAAAACTCGGAGCTTTGGAATCCTTTTGGCAGATCCTTACCAATTGTTTCCTTGATAACCCTTGGGCCTGCAAAACCTATCAATGCTTCTGGTTCGGCAATATTAAAATCGCCCAGCATTGCAAATGAGGCTGTGATACCACCGGTTGTAGGATCGGTTAAAATAGAAATATAAGGAATTTTATCTTTTGCAAGGAGTGCCAATTTAGCCGAAGTTTTCGCCATTTGCATCAGCGAGAAGGCTGCTTCCATCATCCTAGCGCCACCACTTTTACTAATAATAATCATAGGGAGCTTGTTTTGGCGGGCATGATCGATGGCGCGGGCTATCTTTTCGCCTACAACGCTGCCCATGGAACCACCTATAAAGCTAAAGTCCATACAGGCTATTACTACTTTCCGTCCGTTCGATTTTCCAACTGCAGTTCTTACGGCATCTTTCAAGCCGCTTTTTTCAATGCTGTCTTTTATTCTTGCCTTGTATGGTTTAGTGTCTGTAAATTCCAGTGGGTCTGCAGAAATAATATTGGCATCCAATTCCTTAAATTTATTATCATCAAAAAGGATTTCAAAATACTCTTTTGAACTGATTTTATAATGGTAATCGCAGGAAGGGCAAACGTATTTGCTTTCTACAAGGTCTTTGTGGGGAGATATATTCTTGCACCTAGGGCATTTATCCCATAGTCCGTCAGGTGTGGCTTTTTTCTCCTTCGTTTTGGTAGTAATACCCTCGGAAACACGTTTAAACCAACTCATTTATAGTACAAGATTAAGAGAAAGAAACGGATTAAGCAATAGTTATTTCTTTTGCCAAGTAAACATCCTGAACACCATTCAATAAGGCAATACCTTCATTCATTGGTTTCTGGAATGCTTTTCTTCCGCTTATCAAACCTTGCCCACCGGCACGTTTGTTCACAACTGCTGTCATTACTGCTTCGGCCAAGTCGCTTGCGCCTTTACTTTCGCCACCGCTATTGATTAGACCTGCTCTGCCCATATAGCAATTGGCCACTTGATATCTGCAAAGGTCAATTGGATGGTCACTACTTAATTCACTGTAAACTTTAGGGTGCGTTTTACCAAAATTTAAGGCAGTATATCCGCCATTATTCGTTGGTAATTTTTGCTTGATGATATCGGCCTGTATGGTAACACCCAAATGATTGGCTTGGCCTGTAAGATCGGCTGCCGCAGAATAATCTACACCATCTTTCTTGAAGCCATTATTTCTTAAATAGCACCATAAAATAGTGGCCATCCCTAATTCATGGGCCCTGTCAAATGCTTTTGCTACTTCAACTATCTGGCGGCCGGATTCGGGGGAGCCAAAATAAATGGTAGCACCAACGGCTGTTGCGCCAAGGTTCCAAGCATCTTCTACACTACCAAACATGATTTGGTCAAATTTATTGGGGTAAGTTAAAAACTCATTGTGGTTAATTTTAACAATAAAAGGAATTTGATGGGCATACTTTCTGCTGCATGCTGCCAATACACCGTATGTTGAAGCAACAGCATTGCAACCACCTTCAATGGCCAGTTTAACAATATTTTCAGGGTCAAAGAATATAGGATTAGGAGCAAAAGATGCTCCTGCGCTGTGCTCTATGCCTTGGTCTACCGGTAATATACTCATATAACCCGTGTTTGCCAGCCTGCCATGTCCATACAAAGCACTTAAGCTCCTTAAGACCTGCGGTGTACGGTTTGTTTGAGCAAAAATACGGTTAACAAAGTCGCCTCCCGGCAAATGTAATAGGTCCTTGTTGATGGTTTTTGACTCGTGCTTTAAAAGGTTATCGGCCTCTGCACCTAATAATTCCTGAATTTTTGAAATGCTCATAATTTTATTTAACGGCTGCAAAAGTAAGCTATTTTTAAAAAAACACAAAAGTAGATAAGCAATTGATTTTTAAAAAAATGGTTAATTATTTAATAGCCAATTGTTTATATAAAAAAAGCCCTGATTTTTATGTCAGGGCTTCTGGAATTAAATATACTTTAATGCTTAAATTATTGCTTTATCAATTTAGACTGTATGGGTTGCCCATCGGCAGACACACACTGAATGGTATAGACCCCAGGAGCTATATTGTCCAGTCTGATTTTTAGACTGCTTGAACCTTCAATGACACTAACTGTCTTAATAGTTTTACCAGTGATATCTTTAATGCTTATAACATCGCCTTTAAGGAATTCAAAGCCTGAAATGGTTACTTCATCGCTTACCGGATTAGGATAAAGCTGCATGCTATTTCCACCTCTCAGGTTATTGATAGAAGCAAACTCATTGCTACCCCTTTTGATAGATACCTGGATGTATTTGCAGAAGGTATCGATGCAGTTTTTTGATGAGTC
>JBBQIF010000179.1:0-6492 GCA_038324665.1 Bacteroidia bacterium | reverse complement strand
CTTTAGGGTCACGTCCAATTTTTTTAAGATGGATAAGAAATAATCTAAGCGCATATTTCTGCCATTTTCAACTGTCCAATAATAACTACTACTTATTTCATGCTCAATTGCAAAATTTTCGTAGCTGGTAAAATTTTTCTTCTTTCTAATTCTTTTTATCTTAGCCCCAATCCCGTACAGCCACCATTAAAAAGTACTTATCCATATAAGCAGTATCAAACTGATGCCATGGCGTATTATGAAGCCTATAATACATTCTGAAGGTATCATTCACAATTCTATTAACATTCCTTATACTATCATTGCCATAAACCCCAAAACTCCATCGGTCATGGAATTTATCAATTATTATGAAATAGGAAGGTATCCCAGTCAATTGATTAGCGAAACCATTACTTAGAAATACATTAAATTCCATATTGAACAAATTGCAGATGTTATGGAAACGCACCCAGGTTTGCTTATCCAAGGTATCAAATTTACTGCAGGTAAAATAATAATTAGGTGTTTCGCTAATTACCTTATAAGTGCCTACAAATAAATCGCGCTTATCGGTGGGGCCTGCACGTGTTTTTGGTGGTTCAACGTTAGTATGCTTACACATACTTAGGAAGAAAACAATTGAAGCATATAAAATAATCTGTTTCATTTTTGTAATATAATTTTTTTATTTTCTGAATAATTTATTATTTCAATTTTTGCCATATAGGAACCATTTGTAAGGTTCGAAATATCAAATAGTGTTTTATTTTAATTGACACTTAATATATTGATAATCACATTCCTATATATTTTACCGAAAGTAAAAGTTCAATTCCAAATTTTTAAAGTAATCTTTAAAAAAAAACAGTAAAAAAGCATGGTAATTTTACATTTAAGCATATATTTTTAAACATAATTTTAAAAAGACTTTCAAATACATGAATGTCTTCTTTATTGCATTTTTTATCGAGGCAAAAAAAATTACCTTTGCACCACTAATTATTAAACAGATAAAATGAACGGTTTTTTCAAAATCCCTACCGCTATAAACGAACCGGTGCATGATTATGCGCCTGGCAGCAAAGAAAAATTAACCCTTAAAAAGGCACTCGCTGATGCCAGAAGCAAGGTAATAGATATACCCATGTATATCAACGGCCTGGAAGTAAGGACAGGCAAAACCCAGGACATCTTTCCACCCCATGATATTAAACACCAGATTGGTACTTTCCATAAAGGGGAAGGCAAACATGTTACAGATGCAATAAATGCAGCCATGGCAGCAAAGCCTGCATGGGAGAACCTGCCATGGGAACAGAGGGCTGCTATCTTTTTAAAAGCTGCCGAACTACTTGCAGGGCCTTACCGTGCAAAAATGAACGCTGCAACAATGCTGGCGCAATCTAAAAATGCCTACCAAGCCGAAATAGATTCTGCTTGTGAACTCATAGATTTTTTAAGGTTCAACGTGCAATACATGGCTGAAATTTATGCCGACCAGCCATCCGCCAATAGTAAAACCATTTGGAATCGACTGGAGCACAGGCCGTTGGAAGGATTTACTTTTGCATTGACCCCTTTTAACTTCACGGCCATTGCAGGTAATTTACCTACAAGTATGGCAATGATGGGCAATGTAGTCGTTTGGAAGCCAGCCTATACACAGATATATTCCGCACAGGTAATCATGGAGATTCTGATCGAATCCGGATTGCCGGCCGGTGTTATTAATCTGATATACGCTGATGGCCCTACAACAGGTGATATTATCTTTAACCATCCGGACTTTGCCGGTTTGCATTTCACCGGGTCTACAGGGGTTTTTCGCGGTATGTGGAACAGTATTGGCGACAATATCCACAAGTATAAAACTTATCCGCGCATAGTTGGGGAAACCGGTGGTAAAGACTTTGTAATTGTCCATAAAAGTGCAGATGTGGATACAACTGTTACCGCCCTTGCACGTGGTGCATTTGAATACCAGGGCCAGAAATGCTCTGCCGCTTCAAGGGCATATATCCCTTCGAATTTATGGAATGAAATAAAAACAAAATTAGTGGCAGAGGTTAAAACAATGAAAGTGGGTCCAACAGAAGATTTTACAAATTTTGTGAATGCCGTTATTGACGAAAAATCATTTGATAAACTGGCCAAATACATTGCAGATGCCAAACAGGATCCAGGTGTTGAAATCATTGTAGGCGGAAATTCTAATAAAACCAAAGGCTATTTTATAGACCCTACCATTATCGTGGCCCAGGACCCAAAATATACCACAATGTGTGAAGAGTTATTTGGTCCGGTGCTGAGTATCTATGTTTATAACGAAAATGAATTTGAAGAAGCGCTCGACCTTGTGAATACAACAAGCGAATACGCTTTGACAGGTGCAGTGATTGCTCAGGACAGATATGCCATTACAATAGCAACTGATAAACTGAGACATGCAGCCGGTAATTTTTATATCAATGATAAACCCACAGGCGCTGTAGTGGGCCAGCAACCTTTTGGAGGCAGCAGAGCGAGCGGCACCAATGATAAAGCAGGCAGCAAAGCCAATTTGTTGCGTTGGACCAGCACCCGTACTATCAAAGAAACTCTTGTTCCTGTAAAGGATTATAGATATCCTTTTTTGGGAGAAGAGTAAGCTGCATCCTTTAAATTACTTTAATAAATAAAGGGTATAGAATACCTTATATTTTTGATATTTTTATAGCGGATCCCCATATCCTTTTCCAGATTATTAAATTATCTTTGCAACCTTAAAAATTTTTGAAGAAATCGCATGTACCGTACATTAAAGCAGGTCAACTGGCCCAATATTGAAGAAGAAGTATTAAATCAATGGAAGGCTGACGATACTTTCAAAAAAAGTATCAGCAGCCGGCAGGACAGCCCGGAATTTGTGTTTTACGAAGGTCCGCCAAGTGCCAATGGGATGCCCGGCATTCACCATGTTATGTCCAGAGCAATAAAGGATATTTTCTGTAGGTACAAAACCCTGCAGGGATTTAAGGTTGAGAGGAAGGGCGGTTGGGATACCCATGGCTTACCAATTGAACTGCAGGTTGAAAAACGATTAGGTATTACTAAAGAAGATATTGGTAAAAGCATCAGTATAGAGGATTATAATGCAGAATGCCGCAAGGATGTGATGCTATTCAAGGATAAATGGGATGAACTGACGGAGCGCATGGGTTATTGGGTGGACCTTGAGCATCCCTATATCACTTATGAAACCGCTTATATTGAAACGCTTTGGTATCTACTGAAACAATTGCACAAAAAGGGGTTTCTGTATAAGGGCCATTCCATACAACCATATAGTCCTGCAGCAGGTACCGGTCTCAGCAGCCATGAACTGAACCAACCCGGTACTTACAAACCTGTGAAGGATACTTCGGCAGTAGCTCAGTTCAGGATAGTAACAAATAACAATTTAGACGGTTTATTGTCCGGTGAAACTTATTTCCTTGCCTGGACCACAACTCCGTGGACATTGCCGAGCAATACGGCTTTGGCAGTAGGGAAAAATATTGATTATGTTGTAGTCAGAACCTTTAACCAGTATACATTCCTGCCTGTGACTGTTGTTTTAGCGAAGAATTTATTGGGTAAATATTTTAGTGAAAAAGCAACTGATATTGCGCTTGCAGATTATAAAGAAGGAGATAAACTTATACCTTTTGAAATAATAGCGGAGCATAAGGGAAGTGCTTTGGCCGGAATTATATATGAACAGTTACTGCCATTCGAATCGAATAAAAAAGAAGCTATTGAAGGCGATGCTTTCAAGGTTATCATTGGAGATTTTGTGACCACAGAAGATGGAACCGGCATTGTGCATATTGCCCCAAGTTTTGGAGCAGATGATTACAAGGTGGCTAAACAAAATGGAATTGGATCATTGACACTGGTAGATAAGCAAGGCAGGTTTATTGAAGGAGTTGGTGAATTTTCAAAGCTGTATGTCAAAAATTATAACAATGCAGACGAGAAAGACCCAAATTATAAAAGCACCGATGTTTTGATATCAATAAAGCTTAAAGAGGAAAATAAGGCTTTTAAAGTTGAAAAATATGAGCATACCTATCCCCATTGCTGGAGGACAGATAAACCTATTTTATATTACCCACTCGAAAGTTGGTTCATAAAAACCACTGCTGTTAAGGAGCGTATGGTTGAATTAAATAAGACCATCAAATGGCAGCCTGCATCCACTGGTGAAGGGCGTTTCGGCAATTGGCTGGAAAACCTTGTGGACTGGAATTTAAGCAGAAGCAGGTATTGGGGAACTCCATTGCCGATATGGCGAACAGCAGATGGTGAAGAAGAAATTTGCATTGGCTCCATTGAGGAATTAAGGACGGAAATGGCAAAAGCAAATGCCGCAGGCCAAACTAACAATATGGATATTAGTGATTTACATCGTCCATATGTAGATGATATTATCCTGCTTTCCAAAAGCGGCCAACCTATGAAACGGGAAACTGATCTGATAGATGTTTGGTTCGATAGCGGTGCAATGCCTTATGCGCAGTGGGGATTAAATCCGGCGAAGCCGGATAACGACAAACCATTTGGGGAAGGCTGGGAAGGGGCATTCCCAGCTGATTTTATTGCTGAAGGCGTTGACCAGACCCGGGGCTGGTTTTTTACTTTACATGCATTGTCTGTAATGCTCTTCGATTCCGTTGCTTATAAGAATGTGATTGCCAATGGTTTAGTTTTGGACAAAAACGGCAATAAAATGAGTAAGCGCCTGGGCAATGGTATTGACCCTTTTTCCACCATTGGCAAATTTGGTGCAGATACCACACGATGGTATATGGCAACCAACAGCGACCCCTGGGATAACCTGAAATTTGATCTAGAGGGAATGGCAGAAACGCAGAGAAAGTTTTTTGGCACTTTATACAATACCTATTCTTTCTTTGCTATCTATGCAAATATTGATGATTATAATTATGACAGCAAAAAAGTATTTGACCTGAAAGACTTAAGTGAACTTGAGAGATGGATCATTTCAAAACTCAATACTTTGCGATCAACTGTTACGGTTAATATGGATAACTATGACCCAACACCGGCAGCGCGCGCTATTGAAACCTTTGTATGTGATGACCTGAGTAATTGGTTCATCAGGCTTTCACGCAGGCGTTTCTGGAAAGGCGAAATGAACAGTGATAAGCAATCTGCTTATGACACTTTATACACATGTATCAATACTGTTGCCCAATTGATGAGCCCTTTTGCACCTTTCTTTTCAGAGTGGCTTTACCAGAGTTTAAATAAAACCACAGAATCCGTTCATTTAACACGGTTAGAACCTGCAAATAAGCAGCAAACTGATAAAGAACTGGAAACCACCATGCAACTGGCACAGGACCTTTGCAGCATGGTATTGAGTTTACGTAAAAAGCACAATATAAAAGTAAGGCAACCGTTACAAAGAATAATGGTTCCTGTTTTGGATGAGCAATTTGGCAGGGAATTAAAACATGTGGAGGCACTGATTCTTTCTGAAGTAAATGTTAAGGAACTGGAATACCTGCAGGCCCATAATTCCGTGCTGGTAAAAGGCATTAAACCAAACTTTAAATCGTTGGGCGCTAAAGTAGGGGCACAAATGAAAGAACTTGCTTTCGCTATTCAACAATTTACCGCAGAAGATATTGAAAGAATTGAATCTGCGGGTAAAATAGATGTTACTCTGGGACAAAGGCAATTTGAATTAATTATAGCGGATGTGGAAATTACCTCACAGGATATTCCTGGTTGGCTAGTTGCATATAAAGGCCGCCTCACGGTTGCCCTGGATATTAAAATTTCGGAAGAATTAAGGCAGGAAGGTATTGCAAGGGAATTCGTTAACCGTCTGCAAAACATACGGAAAGAAAGTGGCCTGGAGGTGATGGACAGGATAAAAGTATGGGTAAAAACTGATGATTCGACAATGCGTGCTTTGCATGATTTTAATTTGTATATTTGCACGGAAATTTTAGCGGATTCGCTGGAGAATGATCAGAACTTGCAGGATGGCGCAGAGATAGACATTGAAGGCGCTAATTGTTTAATAAAAATAGAAAAAAATGGTTAAGAAAAAAATTGAAGAAGACAAGAGAACACGTTACAGCGATGCTGACCTGAAAGAATTTAAAGACCTGATATTAGGTAAATTGCAATCGGCAAAGGATGAATTTCACAAGATGCAAAAATCCTTACAAAATCCGAATGAAAATGGAGATGAAAATACTTCTAATCAGTATTTGACTTTAGAAGATGGGGCAAGCACTTTTGAGAAAGAGAATTTGAATCAACTGGCTGCCAGACAAAAGAAATTTATTGATAATTTGGATGCTGCACTGATAAGGATTGAAAATAAAACTTATGGCATTTGCAGGGTAACAGGCAAATTAATCCAGAAAGAAAGATTAATGGCAGTACCACATGCTACTTTAAGCATGGAAGCAAAACTTAACCAATATAAATAAACTTAATTCTGATTTG
>JBBQIF010000178.1:0-6492 GCA_038324665.1 Bacteroidia bacterium | reverse complement strand
GTATCTAATTTGAGTCGCCGCATACCTCTGGCGAGCTCAAGTCTGGTATAGGCTGTCTTACCCTCAGGCTGCAGGGTGGTGCGTAAAACTATTTTTTTCCAGAGGGTGTTCATTAGTTATGAGACGTATGGCTTATTCCTTAACTAATTTAATGTCAAAATGTATAACAAAAACTAAGTTAAAAAAAGGTAGCACACAATATTACAAGTTTTCTTAAAATTACCTTTAATCTATTTTCCTCTATTTTTTTTAGAATTTGCCAATTTATCTTCCGTATCCTTTCTGACTCCTTAATGCGCTGTCAACCTTGATGGGGTCATAATCAGTACGGGGAGCAATGATTTGAATCTTTGGCCTGTTGTGTACAAATTTAAAATACATAAATAAGGCTGAGCCAGCAAACAAAGCGAAAAAGGAAAGGATGATAATTAATTTAATTTTTTTACTTTTCATTTCTCAATGCATTAAAAACTCCTGCCTATGCCCATTATCCATCGCATTTGTGTAAAACCTTTATCGGTATAAGGGGCTGTATTTAAATAAACTGGTGCATCTACTCTTAAAGTGAATGGTTTTATTAAGGTGCGTTTGCCCCATTTGTAAATATTGAATGCCATACCAGCCCCACCATCCATCCTAAGTGGTGACTTTAATCTTTTGCCATAGAGTGCAGTTCTGTTATCAACTAAAATACCGGCATCCCCAAATAAATAAATATCTATCTTGAGCCAGTTACGGGTTAATTTAGGTTTAATATTGAAATACTGGTCGAAGTCTATTTCTACACTGCCCGATACACCATGCGTTCCCTGATATAATGACGGTGTTGAGTTGCCATTCTTAACAGGTGCTAAATAACCGGCATAGCCTCTTAAATTAAGTCCGCCACCTGCCTGAAAATGATTGGTAGTAGCACCATAACCCAACCACTCTTGTGGTATCAGACCCCTTGTTCTCGTAAATTTGCTTTCCAACATTTGTTCCATATTTGCGCCGGCCAAATTCAGCATAGACTCTTCTGCTATATTGATGCCCGTTATGGCTTGAGAATAGAACCTCGTTTTAAATTCAAATTTGCCAAATTTGTTGTTATTGATGACTTCAAGTTTAAATGAACCGTAGCCATAGTCAGGCGTTAATGTACTGCCCCTTAACCCTGAAAAAATGGTACCATTGCCATGCTTGTATTTATACCTTCTGGTATAATCAACATTCAATGTGTTATTGAGCTTTCCTTCCCTTGAAGCAGTGTCAGCATAAGGCCAATAGATATGTCTTCCTTTTGCCATTCCAATGGATTTGAAATACACGTTGATATGGTGTTTGCCGAATGATTTCTCAAAACCTGCTTGGTTAAGCGTCGTGCCATCCAGCCAGCGCGATTCAAGGTATAAATTTGCATCATGACCCACTAAGGTACTGTATTTAAAACGGTAACTTACAATATCTCTTTGATGCGCAACTTCATATTTTTTTTCTGCCGCTATACCTGTATTTAACCAGAAAGTAAAATCAACTACATTTTTTACCCTGGCATAATCTGAGTGGAAATTAACGCCATCCTTAAATCCATCTACCGCATTATACCATAAATTAGGACCCCAAGTAAAAGTTCGCTTATTGAAACTCACCGGTTGTTGAATATTATGGTCATTAATTAGCTTCATGGGTAATTTAGAGCACCCGCCTTTAGATTTAATATTGTCAACTCTATAAATATCCGCAAGTCTATGAGTGGTATCTATGGCTACAAGTTTTATTTTTTTATCAGTGATAATCGTGTCTATGTGAGTCTTGTTAAGCAAGCCCCAACCTTTCCATACCTTAAGAACCTGATGGCCGTCATTTTTAGCGAAATAAGTGTTGGGGATTATATAATTGTATTCCTTATGTCCTTTATCTGTAACGGTAAAATCCAAGGGCATCTGCATTTCGCCTTTCCGCTTAAATGTAATGGCATAATGGTATTTGCCATCAGCAGATCTCTTCAGTTTTTTTATCTTTTCTATACTGTAGTCAACGGCCTTGGTGGTTTCCATCCATTGGTCGAAGAACCAGTTTAAATCTACATGGGTATAAGTAATGATAGAGTTACGGAAATCTTCAGGGTAGGGGTGGGCAAACTTCCATTGGTTGAAATAGTGTTGCATGGCTTTCAGGAACAATTCATCGCCTAAAACATATTGCAGATTGTAAAGCATTGTGGCTGTTTTATAATATACATGCCTGTATCCGCCGCCATGACCAAGTGCTGAATTGAAATCATCGCTGTGGGTATTAAGTGTTGCATCATTCCTGTTAATGGCATCGTTGAGGTAACCATTATAAACAGTTCCTTCATCATAAGAATTGGCATGCATTGAGATGCCATTTATTTTCTTAATGCTCCATGAGGTAAGGAACTGCGTAAATCCTTCGTCCAGCATGGCGCGGTAGGTTTCATTATTACCTACCATGCCAAAGAACCAGTTATGACCAATTTCGTGCGCTATCACATACTGATGGCCGGGCCAATTGCCGCCATCCAAGGTCAACATGGGGTATTCCATGCCGTCTCTTGCATCTGCTGCCACTATTTTTGGATACCCATACATGCCAATATCCGTGCTGTAAAC
The DNA here is from genome assembly GCA_038324665.1 of Bacteroidia bacterium. Taxonomy (GTDB): domain Bacteria; phylum Bacteroidota; class Bacteroidia; order NS11-12g; family UBA955; genus JABMMZ01. Next base: position 3,877 of record JBBQIF010000178.1, on the reverse strand, counting down.
TTTTACTACATCAGCTACGAATTGGGCGGTAGGCCGCCATTGGGCAGCATTCTGTTCCTGGGCAAGGGCAATACACCTAATGCCATTCCATACCACTTCGCCAATACGGTAAGATGGGTCGGCTGTAAATGCAAAGTCATGCACATTTTCCGCATGGTAGATCCATGTCTTGGTACCTTCCTTTTTTATTGCGTATTTATAGCCGGTCGGTTTAATTTCATATTGTCCTTTTTCACTTTTAGCCACCATTGAATAATTGGAAATATCAATTGCTTTTCTCAATTCTGTTGGTAATACCTCGCTTTCATTTTGTAATTCGCCGGTAGCTTCAAGGATATAATTAGAAGGAAAGGTAAGTTTGATATCAAATACGCCGTAATCGCCATAAAATTCCTTGCCTAAATGTTGGTCGGTTTCCCAACCGAACTTGCTGTCGTAAACACAAATGCGCGGATACCAATGGACGCCATCAAAATGTTTGATGGAGGAATCAGCATCATTGGGTTTAAATGTTTTGAAACGCCTCCGCATGCTACCATTGTCCCAATATGTCCTGAATTTGATGTTAAAGGTTAAGCTACTATTAGGTTTTAAGGGGGTCTTCAGTTTGGCGATTAATATTGTATTGTCTATTCTGTATTCTACTATTTCGCCAGCTATTTTGAACTCATCAATGATGGTGCCCATTTTCATACCTTCATATTTACCAAATTTTGTTTCCTGATCGTTCGCAATTTCTAGTTCATGAGCGTAACTTCCCGGCTGAAAGGCATTTTGGTATAAATGAAAATAAACGGTGGTTAATTCATCGGGACTATTATTGAAATATTCGAGTGTTTCCACACCGTTTATCTCATCAGTAACATCATTGATATTTGCATCAATGGTGTAGTGTACATCTTGCTGCCAGTATGATTCATTGGGTTTCCTCGTTTTCCAATAATCTTTATAATCAAAAGTTTGGGTATGCACAAAAAGAGGCATGAACAACAGGATTATTAATATTTTTTTCATATGAACAATAATGGCAAAATTAAGGGTTACCTATGTCAGAATTAACCGGCATGGTAATTAGATTTGAGCAATTAGTTAACATAGACCGCTTAATGCGGCACTTCAGCATTTATACTGAGCAATTTGTTAAGTCAACTGTTAATCTACGTTAAAGAAATTGATGCCTTGTTTGGTCGCCCATAACTTTATGGCTTCTGAAGTAAATGAACTAAGCCAATCTGCTTGAAAATCGGCAGGAAAAAAATCACACCTGATACTTGCGAATATCTTATTATTGGCCAAATCGAGGGTATTCCCATTTTTATTATAAAAAGAATAGATTACCTGTACACTGTGAAAATGGCTGTTGATGTACAACATCCCTGGTACCTGAAGGGTATATACTTTGTTGTCTTTGCTTAATAAGTTAATTGTTTCTTTATTGACATTGAAATGAAGGCTTATATCAGTTTTGCGATTGATGAATAATTTGTTCAAAGCGGTGTCGGTAGATTTAAAAGCATCTGTATTCACTTTCATAGTAGTTTCACCGGTCTGAAAATTTAACCTTATCAGCGATTTGTTGGTGTTAGCAGTTTGCCAAACTGAATCTCTTGATAATAATGTAAGGTTCAAATCACTGTTAACAATTACTTGTGCATCGACAAGGACGAATGAAAAAAAAGAAATAATAAAAAGTAATAGTCTGTTTATTCCCATAATGAAAATGTAATTATTAGTTGTAACGTCGAATACATGAATTTATTTTTAACACCTACAAAATTAAGTAAATTATAAAGAACAAAGTTAGGTCAAACCCATCCTTTTTTCAACCGGTTGAATAAATATACAAAGAATACAAGAATGCCAAGAACGAAGGGAATAATACTGTAAAATCGGGTATTAAAATTATAAAACTCGGAAAACATCCAATTGGCATTGGCAATAATCCAGAATGCGATGGAAAGGTTTGGGAGGAATTTATCGGTTTCTTTCCTTGTTGCATATACGATGATTATGGCCACCAAAACCGTTGGTATAGCAACAATGATACCGGTGGCCTTCCATGCCATCAGCCAGCAAAGGTCTTTTATTAGCCAGAGCGGAATATGCGCAGTTTCGAATAATAAAATTAGGTTTTTCCTGTCCATTTGTTATATTAAAATGCAATAATAAGTACAATGAACATATTCTGGGAGCATCGGATAAATGCGACTTTGGAACTTTAAATGAAATTTCACTATATTTAAAAACAGTTATTATTGCCATAAATTAAAACAATGTCCATACCCCATCCCTTATTAATAGATTTGTTAAAAAAAGCATATTCTGCTGAAAAGGCAGCCGCTTTTGCTTACCAAGGACATGCAGCATCTGTAAAAAGTAAGGAAGAAAAACTTGCGATTAAGCAAATAGAAGTAGATGAATGGAACCACAGGAAGGAAGTATTACAAATAATGGATCAATATAATATTAAGATTTCCAGATATTACGAATTAAGGTTCCATGTAATAGGCAGAATAATTTCTATGAGTTGCCATGTCATAGGCTGGTTTATGCCCTTCTATTTTGCAGGTAGACTTGAAAGCGGTAATGTTTGTGAATATTTCAGAATCAAGCAATATTTTAACGCTTTAGGGATAACGAAACACGACAGAATCCTTTACGAAATGGGTATTAAAGAAAAGGAACATGAAGTGTATTTCTTGGAGCAGATTAAAACCAATAAAAGAATGCCTCTTTTTGAAAAGCTTTTTGCCTGGGGCATTCTAAAAAGTTTTAATAATATTGACCTAGACAAAAAATACCCATTGGAGGACTCTGCGCCCTATTGTAAGAAAAGTGAGGATTAAAACCTGCGATTTAATTTTGACTGATTAATAGGAATTGGCTATATTTGTAAGTATAACTTTATTATAACTATACAAAAACTTGACCCAAAATGAAAAACTTATTCTTAAATTCAAAATTATTGACGCTTGTTTTCCTACTATTATTATCTGCAGGATTGGGATGTAAAAAAGAGTCTAAATCTAATGTAGATGCGAATAGAGGAATTGTTCCGAATAATTTCCTGTCTAATAGTAATTACGACCAGCTCATCGTAGAGATTCAATATGTCGCCGGTTTTCAGCCTACAGCAACGGCGGTTGATAACCTGAAAGCTTTCCTCCAGCAAAGGTTGAATAAATCGGCAGGAATAACTATTCTGCAAAATCAAATTTCATCTCCAGGAAAATCAGCTTATTCCCTAGATGATATTAAGGGTATTGAAAATACAAGTAGGACACAGAAAACAAGTGGTAAATTGCTTACCGCTTATTTTTTATTTTTAGATGCAGATTATAATGCGAACAGCGGGGGTTCTAAAGTATTGGGAATAGCTTATGGTGCTACTTCAATGGTTATTTTTGAAAAAACAATCAAAGAGTTTTCAGGTAATTTAGGTCAGCCATCCAATACTACTTTGGAGTCCACCGTTCTTCACCATGAGTTTGGGCATATTTTAGGATTAGTGAACAATGGCACAGTGTTACAGTCGGCCCACCAAGACTCAAATAATGGTAAACATTGCAATAATCAAAACTGCTTGATGTATTATACGGCTGAAACAAGTGATATTGTTGCTAACTTGCTGGGAGGTATTATCCCTTCGCTCGATCCTGCTTGTATCGATGATTTGAGGGGAAATGGTGGAAAATAGGGCTTGAATTTTTAAGTGTATCAGTTTTCAAGATTGTTAATTTATCGCTATACATATTAATTTGAAAAGTCAGATTGCTTAATAATAATCTATGCTTCAACTTAATTTTAATCCATTTCCTGAGTTAGAGACTGAGCGTTTATTGCTAATGAGGATGAAGCAGATGGAGGAAGAAGATAT
>JBBQIF010000177.1:0-6493 GCA_038324665.1 Bacteroidia bacterium | reverse complement strand
CTTACGGTTAAAAATGGAACTTGTTCTGATGTAATTACCAAAACCATTGTTATTAAGAAAAAGCCAAATGTAACGATAACAATAGACGATACTGTTAAATGCAAGGCACCAGCCTCTGTTACACTCAAATTGAGTGGGTCGAGTTTAACCAATAGTGTATGGGATTGGGGGGATAAGAGTGCCAAAACAAGTATAGGTGGAAATATTACAACACTTACCCATACCTATTTGAATAAAAATGCTTATGCCATCAGTTTTAAAGCGACAGATATCAATGGTTGCTCACTTGACAGCTCATTTCCATATAAAATGCATATTGGAGATCAGTCGGTAAAGATTAATCCTGAAAAAGTTACGGGCTGCGTGCCCCAATATGCTAAATTTACACTCAAGGAAAACCTGATACAGAAAGTTAAGAGCTATGAATGGGTTTTTACGGATGAGCCTACGGTAAAGTACAGCACTAATAGTGTTTCGAGAACCTTTAACAAGGATGGAATTTATACGGGTATTGTAAAAGTTACTACCGTGGAGGGATGTGAATTATTAGATACAGTGGAAATTTCACTTGGCAACAGATATGTGCCTACTTTCTACATTAAAAAACCAAAGGATGTTTGTAATAATGACACTATTTTCTGGGTGAATACCACTAAACCGGATAGCTTGTTGAAAAAACTGAAGTTTAAATTGTGGGTGGTTAACTCCACAAATCCTGCATCCCCAACTGATACTATAGCCTGGATATATAAACCTCGAGATTCAATTAACCCACTTAAATATGATACTATTCACAGCCTTATTGGTACAAAGGTTGGGGGAAGGTATCTAATTAAGCTTTCTGCTAATGACCGAGGTTGTATAGAGAATTCAATCATCACGGACACTGTGTGGGTGCATGGGCCATATCCACATGTGTATCTTAAAACATTGGATTGTAAATATACAAAATTTCTTGTTACGGCCACTACCAAATGGAGTAATCGCGATAGATTTACATTGGATGATAGTCTATTGATTTATAAGGATCCATTTAAATATATTTATAATCCAAAAAGAAGGAATGAGTTTAAATTTAAAGCATGGAATGATACCTTTGGTTGTGTTGATTCTGCTATTGGCAAAATAATTCCATTAGGAAGAGATCCGGGGATACAAGCTTCATTGAGTGGCGCCTGCGCCCCGGCTATCGTTTCACTAAATTATGATAGCAAAGTGTTGATTAAAGGTAAATGGATTTTTCCGAATGGCGATATATCTACGAAAGTTAAAACCACTTATAAAATAACGGAGGCAGGGAAGTTTATTATAAAATTGGTTGGATATCTGGATTCCGTGCAGTGTCCTGATACGAGTTTGATTGTTTTTGAACTGCAGGGCGCAAAATTGAAAGGTAGAGTCATCGCGTCTGGCGTTTGTTTGCCTATCAACTTAATACTATTGGATTCAACCGCAGGCACTGATCTTAATACCCATACTTGGAAGGTAGGCGACGATGTCGTAAATGCACTTTCGTTAACTACCAAGTATGTTATTGATAATATCTCAGCTGGTAATGATACAGCCATTGTTGTAAGGCATATCGTATTAGCACCCAATGGGTGTGTTAGCGAGAAATTGTATTATATACCATTTTCAGGACCGAAAATATCCTACAAATACAAACGGTTTACCGTATGCGATACCCCTGTATTCTATTTTGATGCTGCCATTAAAGATAGTGCCCATACCTCTTTTCCTGTGCAGTTTAATTGGAACTTTAGTGATGGCTCTTCAAAATCCGGACAGAAATTAGGGGCTATGAAATTCAAAACCATAGGCATGAATTTCTATACGATTACTGCGACAGATAAATTTGGATGCAAGGTGAGTTACTATGATAGTTTCGAGGTGTCGCCTAATATGTTACAACCTTTGTTCTTTGCAGACCCCACGGGAAGGTTCTGTCCACCTTTGCAATGTAAATTTACAGATCTTTCCAAAACCTTTAATTCGAGTATTGTTAAATGGGAATGGGATTTTGGAGATGGCACCAACTCGCAGTTGCAAAATCCCCAGAAACTTTATCTATTACCCGGTAAATACGATCTTAAATTAAAAATTACTAGTTCCAATGGTTGTGTAGCAACTATTATAAAGCCGGGCTACATTATTGTGAATGGTCCTAGGGGCAAGTATGATTTTGACAGGGGCAATGCCTGTTTGCCTCATAAAGTGCAGTTCCGTGGCGTAGCTATCGATTCTGCCGCAATGGAATGGGATTTAGGAGATGGGGTAGTGAAACAAGGCAATAATTTCACCCATATCTATAACAAGAGAGGACGCTATATTCCTGCTCTCATTTTATCAGATACACTTGGTTGCAAATACACCTTGCCGCCCATTGATACCATAGAGATATTTGATTATCCTGTGGCTTCTATCAGGGTTAAGGGTCTTTGTTACCATGAGCCAATAACGGTAAATACTTTAAGTTATAGTAACCATGAAGATCCAAATCTGAAAGCGACCTGGTTGTTCAATAATAAAAATACAAGCCCAGGGATTGACTCAATGTTTAAACCTCAAAGCAGGGGCTATCAAGAAGTTAAACTGGTCGTGGAAAATAAGGGTACTTGTAAGGATACTGTCAGTGTCAAAATCAAGATATTCGCGCCAACAGCTAATTTTGTACCTGTTAAACCATTTGTTTGCCTTGGCAATAATTTACCATTTAAAAATCTCAGTTTTTCAGATACTACGATTAAAGCTTACCATTGGGATTTTGGTGATGACGATGTTTCACTACTTGATGAACCTACTCATATTTATAACAGTCCCGGACAATATGGTGTTGAGTTGATTGCAAAAGATGTTTTGAATTGCGTTGATACGATGATGAAACCAGCTATTGCTGTGGTCGGCGATACGATTCCTCCCGCATTAGTGCCAATTAGAAGAGCCTCTGTAGTTAATAATAGAACGGTAGAATTGGTATTCGCAAGGTATCCTACTTTCGATTTTACCCGTTATTTTGTTTATAAGGAAGGCAATGGTAAATTCAATAAAATTATGAATGTTGCCAATCAGGAGGACACCGTATTTTATGATAAGCAGTGTAATACCCTGAACCAATCCTATTGTTATAAAATCTCTTCCGAAAATTTATGCCTTTTGAGCTCTCCCGTTTCTGCCAGTCAGGAGCATTGTACAATAGAAACAAAGGCTTACGGAAAACTTGATGCTAATAAAGTAAAATGGACACCTTATATCGGTTTTGATAGCGTAGAATATTATGAGATATGGCGACAAGATTATAAAAAGGCAGACGAATATGCTTACCTGAATAAGGTAGCCGGTCATATATTCAGTTATATCGATACCTTAATTACTTGTAATACCCGTCAGAACTATAGAATTATAGCCAAGCAATACATGGGCTTCAAGGAATATTCTAACAGTGATACGGCAAGTGCCAAGCCCTATTATATCAATACCACCACCCCGAACTACGCATGGAGAGCCACGGTTGAAAATGATGATTATGCAAGGGTAGAATGGCTTAACAATGCATGGAGTAAAAATGGTATGAAAGCCTACTTACTTAGCAAACAATCACCAGATGGTCACAAGCTTTTTGAAAACAAATACTTTAGTCTTCAGGATACCTTCTACGACGACCACAATACCAATGTGCATGAGAAAAGCTATGTATTTACCGTTAAAGGCTTAGACTTATGTGATGATACAACCCCAATGAGCAATATTGCCCAAACCATATTGCTGAAATGTCATTTTGATGAAGCTACCCAGAAGCCTGCCCTTATTTGGAACCATTATAACAGATGGGATCAGGGCATTTCATATTACGAAATAGAACAGAAAATGCCAGACGGTTCCTTTATAATTATAGGTAAGGTGAGCGCCACGGATTCCCAATTCATCCATATTGATGCCTTGCAAAACTGTACCCCATTCTTCCGCTACAGGGTAAGGGCCATCAGTAATACCAACACAATTTTGAACAAGGCTACTTTCAGTCTGTCCAACGAAGCCGATGCGTTCCCGCATTCTACGTTATTTATGCCAAATGCCTTTAGCCCGGATAAGAATGATCTCAATGAAATTTTTGGACCTCAGGGGCAATATATCAGCAAATACAAATTTCAGATATACAACCGTTGGGGTGAATTGATATTTGAAACCACCAATTGCATGGAGGGTTGGAATGGATACTATAAGGATGAACGTTGCGAGCAGGAGGTTTATCTATACCATCTAGAAGCATTGGGTGCTGATAAAAAATCCTATAATCTAAAGGCTACCTTCCATTTATTCAGGTAAACTTCGTAACCACAACGCCACCAACGTCATTTTCAAACGCATCACATACTGACAGATAATTTTGTATAACTAACCTTTTCCATTGCCACCATCATGTTGAAAAATGCTGCTTTGAGCATTTGTTCTGCTTCTGGTTAACATACTCATTTCTGCCACCAAGGCCTGCTTTTTACGCAATCCTTTTCCGGCCAATAAACGCGTACTAAACTAGCCGACATAACCGGCATCATGCTGAACTTTTCTCACGAAATAAACTGGAGTAAAAATGCTGCACCAAGCATTTGATAGGCATTGTGTTCCCCTCCCGGTTTTAACACTGACTCCACTGTGTAGTTTTTGTTGCGTGCACCCTCAGGATCAAATTCCGCTAAGAAGGAATCCCAGGTTTCACCAAAATGGTTTTCTCATTGCTTATCGTCACTTTGCCCTTTTCTGCCCCTTTTATCTTTCTCACAAATTTCCTAAAGGTGTAAGCCACCGTTGCTAAATCCTGTTGCCTTGATTTTGAAAAATAGGCTGCTAACGAAGCGGCTTTTTCAAGGATATTGTCGGGGAGGGGTTTGTTTTTCTTTATCTTTATAATCACATGACTGCCTCCCACATCCTTAGCGTGCAGCCATACATCATCCTTATCGCTGAAATAATTCAGCAATTTCTCATTGCTCTCCGCATGTTTACCTACTAGTATCTCGTATTCATCTACTTTAAAGTATTTATACGGTAAATTAACTACTCCCTTGTCTGTAGTGGTTGATTTAGTATATGCCTTGAGGTCGCGCATCTGTTTGGCATTTTCCACAATCATTAACCGGTCTTTCAACTTTTCAATTTCTGTAACTGAATTATTGACTTTTAATTCCAATTGTTTTAAAATATATGGCCTCGCTTTATCCTTTTTAAAATAGGCATCCGCGTTCTTCATAGCGGATAGTTTTTCATCCATTTTAATCTCTATAGGGCAGTTATGGTAAACATCGTTTACTATTATTTTCTTTTCTCCTTCTTTAATGGTATGAAGATTCGCCAATATAATATTGCCTATTTCCTCATCTTTTCTGGTATTTTGCAATTTTTCAAGGGCAGCAGAATTGCTTTTGAGGTAATTTTCCTTCTCTTTCAATTGTGCACTGAATTTTTGTATCAGCTCAGTTTTTTGCTCTGAAAATATTTTAGATTTTAGGTAAGCTGAGGTGAATTCTGTAACGGTATTAAGCACATTGTTTTCCTTGCTTTCTAAGTTAAAAGTAAGCATTGGCTTATCATCTATCGCTAAGTAGCATGCTTTATGATAGTTGTTTATTATTGAATCGAATTGTTCCCCACTTGCATCCCGCTTCATCGATTCAAATATTTCTATAGGCAAGTATGGATATTGATTTGTAAATGCGGCTTCATTGCTGAAATGCGCTGATTCATATACAGGCTGAATAGGTCGCACCAATTGTTCCCATGTTAAATCAAGGTCGGTTGCGATGTTCTTTCGGAATAAATCTGTAACTTGATCTTCACTAAAGAGCAATACATTAGATTTTCTCCCAAAACACTTAAATGCCAATTGATGCCCGTTATCAAATTCTATGTGGAAACTTCTTTCATAAGGATGAATTTCAACAGAAAGCACTAGAGCATTCACTATCTCCTTAAACTGTGGCTTAAATAAACGGTTTTCGCCAACGATGTCATTTTCAAAATTAAAGAATAATTCACCCTTGTAAAAAACGCACCTGAAGGAAGAGTGGTTGAATTCAAAATAAATCTCATCTATAGAATTACTGAAACATTTCTCAAGGTATTGTCCTTTCAGTGTTTCATTTAGACTCCTTGCAATGGCGGAAATAATGAAACAATTATGATGGTGCATGGTTGGTTTTGTTTAAAATGCAAGAGAAAATCCGAGAGAGTGGAGCTCCGTAATTAATAATCGCCGAACACATCGGTAAGTGCTTCGCAACCATTTTCGGTAATCAGAATCGTATGCTCGTATTGCGCGGATAGCTTCCCGTCTATGGTTCTGGCGGTCCAGCCGTCTTTTCTATCCACCTTGCACCTTGCTTTACCGGCATTAATCATTGGTTCTATGGTAAAAGTCATTCCGGGTCTTAACAGAGGTCCGGAATTCTTCTTGGCTACATGGTCCACCTGAGGGTCTTCATGGAACCTTATGCCAACC